>NZ_JBYTBG010000028.1:0-63995 GCF_058788915.1 Brevibacillus sp. FW301-21C12A | reverse complement strand
TTCGGTGTGGAAGCGCGGCAACGCGTGGAGCTGACGAATACTAATCGGTCGAGGACTTATCCACACACTCTTAGCAAACATGCAGATCCAGTTTTCAGGGAATGAAATAAGCCTCTTTACCTCACAATGGGTAAGGAGGCTTTTGTTTTTACACGACCAGACAGGCTTCGTGCTTCACAATTGCTAGTGAATTTTTTGTCGACAAGTTAGGCCGAATGACCGACAAGTTCCCTCTTGCAGAGCGGTCTCGGGGTAGACTAACATGATAAGGTACCCGATCCAGGCGTTGGAGTAGGCGAGGCAAGGTTATGAAGGAGAATAAGCATGAAAAAAATTCTAATCTTTTCCGCTTCCATCGGTAACGGTCATAATCAGGCAGCGAGAGCGATGCAGGAAAGCCTGGCTGAGAATGGTTGCACCTCCATGATAATTGATACGTTGGAATATATCAGTCCTACATTTCACAAGATTTTGTTGGAAAGTTACATGAACCTGCTGAGATTGTCGCCGAAAATGTGGGGGAGAATTTACCATAACACCGAAAAAAGCCGTTTTTTTGATATGAACGTCCTGATGAACAAGCTGTTGGCAAACAAGCTGAAAAAGCTGATTAACAGCGTTCAACCGGATGCCTTTATTGCTACGCATCCTTTTGCCAGTTGCATGCTGTCTGTGCTGAAGGGCAGAAATGACTGGACGGAACCGATCTACACGATCATTACCGACTATACGATCCATCCCTCATGGATTAATCATCACATCAATTATTACTTCATTGGACATGAACAGTTGTACTATCTGGTCGACATTTACCGACAAGATCACCAGAAATTCATTCCGATGGGGATTCCGATCATGCGCAAGTTCCGCATGCCGCTTGATGCCAATGAGATCAAGCAAAGGCTTGGACTCGCGCCAGAGCAAAAATGCATCCTTCTCTCCGGGGGAGGTCTCGGCCTCGGTTCGATGGAAAAAGTTCTCGATGGACTGGAAGCCATCAACCTTCCGCTGAAAACATTTGTCATGACCGGAACCAATGAAAAGCTGTACAAAAAAGTGACGAATAAAACGTACCGTCATGAGGTAGTCCCCCTCAAATTCATTAACAACTTCCATGAGTATTTGGAGGTTGCCGATTTGATCGTCACCAAATCCGGCGGACTGACATCTGCCGAAGTGATGAGCAAGAGGGTGCCCATGATTATTTACAACCCGCTGCCAGGACAGGAAGAGAGAAACAGCCACTTCCTGCTAAACAACGGCTGCGCCGTACACGCCAATTTGTCCGAGCAGCTCATTTACTTTATCGATGAATTGTTGCACAGTCCGTCAAAAGTTGACTACATGCGACGGATGGGGCAAAAAATATCAAAGCCGGATGCCGCCCAGCGCATCGCAGAATTTATTTTGGATGATATGAGTATGCTGCAAGCAACCACTAACGAAAGTTCGTAGAACGGGCTAACAGGAGGAAGCGCATGAGTATGCCGTTTGCCATTTTCTTTGATATGGATGGCACATTGCTGCAGACGGAGAAGTTGTCGACGCCCGCTTTTTTGCGGACATTTGAGCGATTGAGAGAAAAAGGCTTGTGGGCAGGCGAGACGCCAAGCGAGGAAGAGTTGGTCAACGTGCTCGGACTGACTGTCGAGCAGGTCTGGAAAAAGCTTTTGCCAGGCGCAAATGAAGAAGCTGTCCGCGCGGCGGATGCTTTTTTGCTGGAAAACGAAATTGCTTTGCTCAAAGAAAAAGTGACCGATTTGTACCCTGGCGTGAGGGAGACGTTGGAACAGCTCCACGCCAAGGGGATTCCGCTGTTTGTCGCGAGCAACGGACAGAAGGAGTACATTGAAGCCATCTGCCAGGAGTATGCACTCAATCCGTTGCTGACGGATTTGTACTCGGCGGGACGGTTCCGCACGCGCTCCAAAGTGGATCTGGTAGCCAAGCTCATCGCCGACTACCAGGTAGAACAGGCGGTCATGGTAGGCGACCGCCATTCCGATGTAGAGGCAGGAGTAAAAAACGGCCTGTTTACCATCGGATGTGACTTCGGCTTCGCCAAGCCAGGAGAACTGGACGGGGCAAATGTCGTCATTACGCAGTTTCCGCAATTACTGGATCATTTGCCGGCAATCGACACCAAATCGCAAAGACTGACATAAACCATTCCTTTAGAGGAGTGGTTTTTTCTGTATAAAACATAAAACGCTTCGACAATTCATGAGCCGAGACGTGCCGCTTGCCGTCGACAAAACGGTCGTGCCGTTACTGTTTTGGATGGTTTCAAGCGCCCGCCTTTTGCCCACACTAGAAAGTGTATCGATCACTTGCAAGCGCGTCGCAAACCCATTATAATTAAAGTCAAAGATAGTCAAAGTCAGTAGCAAGCACATACACATATGGAATAGGAGGCGATGACTTGCGTAACATCTCGGACATCATTGAACAACACTTAAAAGGCATTTTGACACAAAGTCCCAATGGCTCGATCGAGATCCAGCGTAGTGAGCTTGCCGACTTATTTCAATGTGTGCCGTCTCAAATCAACTACGTCATCAATACGCGATTTACGGTACAAAAAGGGTACATTGTAGAGAGCAAGCGTGGGGGCGGCGGCTATATCCGCATTCGCAAGGTGCAGATTGTGAGCAAGGCGCGATTGCAGGAATTGCTGACCGAAGAGCTGATTGGCGAAAGCATCTCGCAGAGTGTAGGGAACGCGATTGTAGAGAGGCTGCAGGAAGAAGGTTTGGTCAACGCCAAAGAAGCAGCCTTGATGAAAATCGCCACCTCCCGAAATGTTTTGACTCTGGAGTCTGAATTACGGGATCGTTTGCGGGCAAATATATTAAAGCAGATGATTGCGGCTATCTTGTTGAAGTAAATGAAGCATGTGTTAGGGGGTAGGATGTAATGAACTGTGAGGAATGCGGAAAACGACCGGCGACACTGCATTTGACGAAAATCGTCAATGGTGAAAAAACCGAATACCATATTTGTGAGCATTGCGCTTCCGAAAAAGGGGACGTCTTTACCGGATTTCACAACTTCAGCATCAACAATCTCCTGTCAGGACTGTTAAAATTTGATCCCATGCAAAAAAACGGACGCGAGCCTGCGCCCAGCAAGCCGCTCCGCTGCGAAACATGCGGACTCACGTATGCCCAGTTCAGCAAAAGCGGCCGATTTGGCTGCAGCGATTGCTACACCTTCCTGGGTGACCGGCTCGATCCGTTGTTCCGCCGCATTCACGGCAATACGCAGCATAGCGGCAAGGTTCCGGAACGCACAGGCGGGCAGTTGAAAATCCGCAAAGAGCTGGAGCAGCTAAAACGTGCGCTGCAAAACCACGTCGCCAGCGAAGAGTTTGAAAAAGCGGCTGAAATGCGCGACCGAATCCGTGCGCTGGAACAAAAAATCGCTCAATCGTAACAAGGGGAGGTAAGCTGGTCATGTCACAAAAGCAGTTTATGCAAAACCCGTGGAGCAATTGGATGAAAGGAGAAGGTCCTGATTCCGATATCGTCATCAGCACACGGCTGCGCATCGCCCGAAACCTGCGCCAGCACCCTTTTCCGTTATTGGCAACCGACTCGCAAGGCGAGGAAGTCGTCAGAAAGGTAACGGAAGTGAGCGAATCGGAGGCCATGCGCAAGCGCCAGCCGCTGCAGGTTCTCCATATGGACCAGATCAATCCGCTGGAAAAACGGGTGCTGGTGGAAAAGCATCTCATCAGTCCGCACTTGGCGGAGGAATCGAGAAAAGGCGCTGTGCTCCTGAGTCCTGACGAGTCTGTCAGCATTATGGTGAACGAAGAGGACCACATTCGGATTCAGGTGCTGTTGCCAGGGTTTCGTTTGAATGAAGCATGGGAAATAGGAACCAAAATAGATGATATTTTCGAGAAGCATCTGAACTTCGCGTTCGATGAGACGAGAGGCTACCTCACGAGCTGTCCGACCAACGTCGGTACGGGGATTCGCGCCTCTGTCATGCTGCATTTGCCTGCATTGGTGATGACGCAGCAGATCAGCAGAATTTTGCAGGCGATTAATCAAGTTGGTCTGGTCGTTAGAGGAATTTACGGGGAAGGCAGCGAAGCTCTAGGAAACCTGTTCCAGTTGTCTAACCAGGTCACGCTCGGAATGTCGGAAACCGATATTCTCTCCAACCTCTACGGCGTTGCCAGACAGATTATTGAGCAGGAACGCGTAGCACGTACTTATTTGCTGGAGCATACGCGCATATCTTTGGAAGACCGCATTTTCCGTTCTTACGGGATTTTGCTGTATGCGCGCACTGTGGAGTCCAAGGAAGCAGCCCAACGCCTCTCTGACGTCCGCCTCGGCATTGACCTTGGCATCATCCCGGGGGTATCGCCTCTGGTGATGAACGAGCTGCTGGTGACGACTCAGCCGGGCTTCCTGCAGCAGCATGCAGGACAAAAGCTGACGCCAGACCAGCGCGACGAGCGAAGGGCACGGTTGATTCGGGAGAGGCTCAGTGCGACAGGACCAGCATGATTGGCAAAACATAAGGCATCAACAGAAGTGAACCTATAGAGAAAAACACGGTTATACGGAGGTGTACGATATGATGTTTGGACGTTTTACAGAACGAGCACAAAAAGTACTGGCGCTTGCCCTGGAAGAGGCAGTGCGTCTCGGTCACAAAGATATCGGGACGGAGCATGTACTGCTGGGACTGATTCGAGAAGGCGAAGGGATTGCTGCCAAGGCTTTGCAATCGCTCGGACTTGGACTCGATAAAATCCAGAGCGAAGTGGAGTCGTTGATCGGACGCGGAACAGAGCAGTCCGGTAGTAATTACACACCAAACTATACACCTCGCGCCAAAAAAGTAATTGAACTGTCCATGGACGAAGCGCGCAAACTGGGTCATACCTATGTGGGCACAGAGCACATCCTGCTCGGGCTGATCCGCGAAGGCGAAGGCATCGCCGCAAGAATCATGAACAACCTCGGCGTCAGCTTGAACAAGGCGCGTCAGCAAGTGCTGCAGCTTTTGGGCAGCTCGGAAATGATGGCGTCGCATCAGCCTTCCGGCGGCAATCCTGCGGCGAATACGCCTACGCTGGACGGATTGGCTCGCGACCTGACGGCAATCGCACGCGATGGCGGACTGGACCCTGTGATCGGCCGTCAAAAAGAAATCGAGCGTGTAATTCAAGTATTGAGCCGGCGCACCAAAAACAACCCGGTACTGATCGGGGAGCCTGGTGTGGGGAAAACGGCCATCGCAGAAGGTCTCGCGCAAAAAATCGTCAACAACGAAATTCCGGAGACGCTGCGTGACAAGCGCGTCATGACGCTCGACATGGGAACCGTTGTGGCGGGCACCAAATATCGCGGAGAATTCGAAGACCGCCTGAAAAAAATTATGGATGAAATCCGCCAGGCAGGAAACATCATCCTGTTCATTGACGAGCTGCATACACTCATCGGCGCAGGCGGTGCGGAAGGCGCGATTGACGCCTCCAACATCCTCAAGCCGGCTCTCGCTCGCGGCGAGCTGCAATGCGTCGGGGCAACCACGCTCGATGAATACCGCAAATACATCGAAAAAGACGCTGCGCTGGAGCGCCGTTTCCAACCGATTCAGGTGGATGAGCCGACGGCAGAGGACGCGATTCGCATCCTGCATGGCTTGCGTGACCGTTACGAAGCCCACCACCGTGTAAAAATTACCGATGAAGCCATCGAGCAGGCAGTGAAGCTGTCTGACCGTTACATTACCGACCGTTTCCTCCCGGACAAGGCGATTGACCTCGTCGACGAGGCAGCGTCCAAGGTGCGCCTGCAATCGTTCACGGTTCCGCCAAACCTCAAAGAGCTGGAAGGCCGTTTGGAAGAGGTGCGCAAGGAAAAAGACGCGGCTGTGCAATCGCAGGAGTTTGAAGAGGCGGCGGCCCTGCGCGATCAGGAACAGAAGCTTCGCGAAGAGCTGGACAAAACGAAAAAAGACTGGAAAGAACGCCAAGGCCAGTTGAACATGGAAGTGACACCAGAGGATATCGCGACTGTCGTCGCTAGCTGGACGGGAATCCCTGTTCTGAAGCTGAAGGAAGAGGAAACAGAGCGCCTCCTGAAAATGGAAGAGATTTTGCACGATCGTGTCATCGGTCAGGACGAAGCGGTCAAATCCATCTCCCGCGCGATTCGCCGTGCCCGTGCCGGTCTGAAAGACCCGAAACGCCCAATCGGCTCGTTTATTTTCCTCGGCCCGACAGGCGTGGGGAAAACCGAACTGGCCCGTGCCGTGGCAGAGACGCTGTTTGGAGACGAGGACGCCATGATCCGCGTCGACATGTCCGAGTACATGGAGAAACACTCCACTGCCCGTCTGGTAGGGGCTCCTCCAGGCTATGTCGGCTTTGACGAAGGCGGCCAGTTGACGGAAAAAGTGCGCCGCAAGCCGTACTCCGTCATCCTGCTGGATGAGATCGAGAAGGCGCATCCGGATGTTTTCAACATTTTGCTCCAGGTGCTCGATGACGGCCGATTGACGGACTCCAAGGGCCGTACCGTAGATTTCCGCAACACCGTCGTCATCATGACCTCCAACGTCGGAGCCAGCATGATTAAGAAAAACACGACACTCGGTTTCACCACCAACGATACCGAGAAAAAATATCAGGATATGAAGGACAAAGTCATGGATGAGCTGAAAAAGAGCTTCCGTCCGGAGTTCCTGAACCGCATCGACGAAGTCATCGTGTTCCACTCCTTGGAGCAGGAGCATATCGAGCAAATCGTATCGCTGATGACCGACGAGCTGCGCAAGCGTTTGAAAGAACAAAGCATTGATTTCCAATTGACGGAAGATGCCAAAAAGCTGCTGGCAAAAGAAGGCTTCGATCCAGCGTACGGGGCGCGCCCGCTGCGTCGTGCCATTCAGCGCCATATCGAAGACAAATTGTCGGAAGAACTGCTCAAGGGCAACATCAGCAAGGGCGACACAGTCAACATCGAGGCCGAAGAAGGCAAACTGGTCGTCAAACGACTGGAAAAAACAAAATCGTAAGCTGGGCGAAAAGCATCATGAAGAATGCCTCCTGTTTTGGGAGGTATTCTTTTTTTGGCTGCACAACTATGATAAAAGTAGAGAAGAAAATCCAAGTGAGGGTAGCGATTATGGCAAAGTATAAAACGAAATACGCGTGTCAAGAATGTGGCTATGAATCGCCAAAATGGATGGGAAAATGCCCGGGCTGCAATAGCTGGAATACATTGGTGGAAGAAGTGACAGTCAAGGCGGCGCACCGCCACGAAGGGCTGAGCGGCGGCACGCGCCAGTCGGCTATCCCTTTGACGCAGGTAGCCAGCGAAGAAGAGCCGCGCATGGATACGACCATTGGCGAGTTGAACCGCGTGCTCGGGGGAGGGCTCGTCCCAGGCTCGCTCATCCTGGTCGGCGGCGATCCGGGTATCGGCAAGTCCACACTGCTGTTGCAGACCTCTTTTGCTCTGGCTCATCAGGGGGCCAAAGTGCTGTACGTATCCGGGGAGGAGTCCGCGAAGCAGATCAAGCTGCGCGCAGACCGGCTGCATATGCAGACGCCCCCGATGTTTGTATTGGCAGAAAATGATTTGGATTTGATCGAACAGCATATTAATCAAGTAGACCCTCATGTGTTGATTATCGACTCGATCCAGACCGTGTTCCATCCCGCTGTGCAGTCTGCGGCCGGAAGCGTCGCGCAGGTACGCGAGGCGACGGCCCAGTTGATGCGGATTGCCAAGGGCAAAGGAATCGGTACTTTTATTGTCGGCCACGTGACCAAAGAAGGCTCGATCGCAGGTCCCCGTATGCTTGAACATATGGTGGACGCAGTTCTCTATTTTGAAGGCGAGCGCCACAATACGTTCCGGATTTTGCGCGCTGTCAAAAACCGTTTTGGTTCGACAAACGAGATCGGTATTTTCGAGATGAAGGATCGCGGTCTGGAAGAGGTCGCAAACCCTTCCGAGATTTTTCTGGCTGAGCGTCCCTTCGGCGTGGCTGGCTCCACCGTCGTAGCCAGCATGGAAGGCACCCGTCCAGTCCTGGTGGAGCTTCAGGCACTCGTGGCACCGACCAGCTTCGTTACGCCCCGGAGAATGGCTACAGGCGTCGATCACCAGCGTGTGGCGATGATTATGGCTGTTTTGGAAAAGCGCATGGGCATGATGCTGCAAAATCAGGACGCGTATGTCAACGTGGCCGGGGGCGTCCGCCTGGATGAGCCTGCTGTCGATTTGGCGATCGCCGTCAGCATCGCCAGCAGCTTTCGCGACCATGCCACCAATCCGCACGACGTCGTGATCGGGGAGATTGGCCTGACAGGAGAGGTGCGGGGCGTATCGCGCATTGAACAGCGCGTGCGGGAAGCGCACAAGCTCGGCTTCAAACGCGTGATTATACCGGAGAAAAACATTCGCGGCCTGGATGCGCCAGACGACATTCAGGTGATCGGCGTCAGCAATATTGCAGATGCTTTGAACGAGGTGATAAGGAGGTAAGGGCGGAATATGCAGGAGAACACGAAAAGAACTCCGCAGTTCGGCGATGTGCTTCGTTTGGTCGCACCAGGGACGCAGCTTCGCGAAGGGCTTGAAAATGTTTTGCGCGCCAAAACCGGCAGCCTGATCGTCGACGGCGGTTTTTCCATCAATTGCGACTTTTCTCCTGCCCATTTGTATGAATTGGCGAAGATGGATGGGGCGATTATAGTAAGTGAAGATGCCAAACGAATCTTGTACGCCAATACCCAACTGTTTCCGCCTGCTTCCATCCACACCAGCGAGACAGGTACTCGGCACCGGACTGCGCAACGGACAGCGATCCACACGAGCTACCTGGTCATCGCCATATCCCGGCGGGGTAATGTCATCACCTTGTACCAAGGAAATTTCCGCTATGTGCTCAATGAGATCAGCGTTATTCTCGCCAAGGCTAACCAGGCAGTATCCACCCTGGAAAAATACAAGGCGGTGCTCGATCAGGCATGACCAATCTCGGCGCACTGGAATTTGAAGAGCTGGTCACCTTGCACGAAGTCGCCTCTGTCTTGCAGCGAATCGAGATGGTGCTGCGGATCAAAACGGAGATTTCCAAGTACATATGCGAGCTGGGAGCAGAAGGCAGGCTCGTCAGCATGCAACTGGAGGAGCTTGTGTCGAATATTGAGGAAGAAGCGCAAATGCTCATTCGCGACTACGCCAAGGACGTGGCGCATGCTCCAGACGCAGTGCTGCGCGAGATGAAAAAGCTAAGCTCCGAGGAAGTGCTGGAGCTCGGGTCTTTCCTGCGTGTTCTCGGGTTTTCCGCGAGTGCCAGCATGCTGGAAGAATCGGTGTCGCCAAGGGGATACCGGATTTTGTACAAAATTCCCCGACTGCCACTTTCCATCATCGCCAATTTGGTCGAGCATTTTCATTATTTGCCGAGAATTATGATGGCGACGATTCAGGAATTAGACGAGGTGGAAGGAATTGGCGAAGTGCGCGCCCGGGCTATCAAGGAGGGCCTGAAACGGATTCAGGAGCAAGTGTTCATTGACAGGCACATTTAAAGTAGAATAGGATAAAGGCATTATTTGTTATTCAACATTTGCCCAGGGGACTTGAAAGCAACAGCAAGTTTGACAGGATACACTGTCTCCTCTGCAAAAGAAATCAGGAGGTAGTCTATGTTCGTGAAATCGTTGCCGAACATGCTAACCGTAAGCAACTTGTTTCTGGGAGTCTTGGCAATCATACTTGCGTTTCGAGGCGATCATTACGTCGATTACGCGGCGATTACGGTCATCATCGGTATGCTGGCGGACGGACTGGATGGACGCGTCGCTCGCATGCTGAATGCGCAAAGTGAATTCGGAAAGGAACTCGACTCGCTTTCTGACGTCATTACGTTTGGGATAGCTCCGGCTTTCATCATGTATGTTGTTGTCCTGCAGCACTTCGATTGGCTTGGGATTCTCGTTACCGCCATCTTCCCGATCTGTGGTGCGCTCCGTCTGGCCAGATTCAACGTCCAGGCCGGAGTTCCGGGATATTTCATCGGGCTGCCGATCACGGCTGCCGGTGGCGTGCTGGCCACGCTGGCCCTGTATCATCAAGTTTTCAATCCGGTACTGCTTGCGGTGAGCATGCTGCTTCTGGCTTTCCTCATGGTATCGAAGGTCAAGTATCCGAACTTCAAGAAGGTCGGGATTCCAAAATCGGCCTACTGGATTACGCCGATCATCATCGCCATCGTCGTTGTGGTTGCGATCAAGTATCCGCAGCAGTTTCCCAAAATCGTCTTCCTGCCGCTTGCTTTCTATGCCCTGTATGGAATAAAAAAAAACGTTGACTTTCTCGTCAAAAAATTACGCAAGCGCAAGAACAAGGAAGAAGAATCTGTGCCATTTGAATAAGCCAGGCAATGAAAAAACCCGCGCTGCGATGTGCGGGTTTTTCGCTTTTGGATGCAACTTTTTGTAGGGTTCATTCGTAATACGAGTGTGGGGTTAAGAAAGATTGAACACACCCAGCGTATTCAGCCGGTTCGATTCTTTTTGCAAGACGTCCTCCAGCTTGATGTCTGTAATGTTGCACAAGGCGGTCAGGTAAAAAAGATTTTTGCCAAGCTCTGCTGTGACTACGTCGCGACAATGCTCGCATAGTGGGCCGTTAAAGTGAGTGTCCAGATGGGACTTGTTCTCCTCCAGGTTTTTGCTTGCGTCGTAGGTTTGCTTTTTGGCTACCACTTCAACACAGCCGCATTCGGTGATGGCTTTCGTCAGGGAGCGGTTGATGCGAGACGCTGTTTCCTGAACTTTGGACATGACGTCCAGTACGCTTCGATGTCGGATCAAAAGCTCGGATACTTGTGCTTGAAAGTCGTCTACATCTCGTTTGTCCATATCGATTCACCTCTGCTTTAAGCTGTTCGTATCGTCACAATTTTCGCTCATTGTGTTACTGCCATTATAAGAAGGGAGTCTGGCCGCTGTCAATTTGCCTGGGAAGGAAACAGGTGTTTGAGGTTGACGAGAAAATGGCAACTATGTTAAAATTTTTGGCTATTTGACATGGTAAAATCATTTTTGCTATAGTGAGGGAAAGCGATAATGAAGCAATTTCGCTATTTGGAAAGAAACAGGGTTTTACTCATAGGCTTCTGTCTATAATTAATAAAAGGAGGTGAAGGCATGGTACGCCGCATAGGAAAAATCTTTTTTGTCTTGGTTGGCGGTGGCTTGGGGTACCAATACGGTACAGAGCTGTTTTCGCTGCTCAACCCGTTGTTGAATTTTGGAGTAGTTGCTGGAGCGCAATATATTGGGGCGGTACTTGGTGCCATTCTGTTCTTCTTTTTAGCTAATTGGCTGTTGGACTACATTTTGAGGGTAGTTCGCTGGGGAGAAGAGACGCTCGTCAAAATGCCGATTGTTGACGTGATGTTCGGAGCGATGGGGTTGATTAGTGGTCTTATTGTTGCCTTTTTATTATTCCTGCCCATCAGTAAAATTCCGATTCCGCTAATAGGTGATCTGTTGCCACTGGTTGTTTCCGGGTTGCTCGGCTATCTGGGCTTTCAGGTAGGGTTTCGCAAGCGGGACGAGATTATGTCGGTTTTCTCTATTGGACGCAAGGATAAGAAAAAGGAACAGGCTGCTGCGACGACCAATGTCGAGCACAAGATTTTGGATACGAGCGTCATCATTGACGGACGCATTGCAGATATTTGCCGCACGGGCTTTTTGGAGGGCGTGCTGGTCATTCCGGGCTTTGTCCTGGAGGAGCTGCAACACATCGCGGATTCCTCGGATGTGCTGAAGCGCAACCGCGGCCGCCGTGGTCTGGACATCCTCAACAAGATCCAGAAGGAAATGAAGGTCAAGGTGCAGATTTGGGAAGGCGACTTTGAAGAAGTATCCGAAGTGGACAGCAAGCTGATTAAGCTGGCGAAGGTCATGAACGGAAAAGTCGTCACCAACGACTTCAACCTGAACAAAGTGTGCGAGCTGCAAGGCGTGGCGGTATTGAACATCAACGACTTGGCTAACGCCGTGAAGCCGGTCGTGCTGCCAGGGGAAGAAATGAACGTGCAAGTCATCAAAGACGGCAAAGAGCACGGTCAGGGCGTTGCTTATCTCGACGACGGCACGATGATCGTCGTGGAAGGCGGACGCGAATACATCGGCAACGACGTGGACGTATTGGTCACCAGCGTGCTGCAAACGTCAGCGGGACGGATGATCTTCGCCAAGCCGAAGCTGCTGGAAAGAGCGCTGTAAGGCGAGAAGTACAAGACGGGAGAGGAAAGAAAACGTGAGTACAGGGGTCGTGATCGTTGCTGCCGGTTCCGGCAAAAGAATGGGCGGTCAACGAAACAAATTGTGGTTGCCGCTTGCAGGAGAGCCGATCTTGGCTCACACCGTTCGCCTTTTCGCTTCGCATCAGGAGATCGACCAGATCGTCCTGGTCGTGAGCGAAGCGGACTACGCCGACGTGCTTGCCTTGGTGGATGCGGAAAAGCTGCAAGTCACCGTCACCTTGGGCGGCGCCGAACGGCAGGACAGCGTCAGAAACGGTCTGGCGTCACTGGCTTCATCCTGTACCTACGTGCTTGTTCACGATGCTGCCCGACCTTTCGTCACGCAGCAGCAGATCAGCGACATACTCCGGCAGGTGCGGCGCGATCAGGCCACGATCATGGCCGTGCCTGTCAAGGATACGATAAAAGTGGTGGGGGCCACAGGGCTTGTGGAGGCTACCCCGGCACGGGAAAGCTTGTGGGCGGTTCAAACCCCACAAGCTTTTCGTATGTCTTTGCTGCGAGAGGCGCATGAGGCGGCAGAAAAAGCGGGCAAGCTCGGTACGGATGACGCGATGCTGGTCGAATGGCTGGGGCATCCTGTGTCCGTCATGCAGGGAAGCTATGAGAATATTAAGATCACGACGCCGGATGACCTGTGGCTCGGTGAAGAGATCATGCGTAAGCGAAGGGGAGAGTAAATCATGCGTATTGGACAAGGATTTGATGTGCATCAACTGGTGGAAGGTCGTCCGTGCATTATCGGCGGCGTCACCATTCCGTATGAAAAAGGCTTGCTGGGCCATTCTGACGCCGATGTGCTGCTGCACGCCATCAGCGACGCGATTCTCGGAGCGATTGGCGAAGGCGACATCGGGCGCCACTTCCCGGATACGGACCCTGCCTTCAAGGGAGCTGGCAGCGTCGTGCTGCTCGAGCATGTGTGGAAGCTGGCAAAAGAGCGTGGCTATCGCCTTGGCAACGTAGATGCGACGATTATCGCGCAAGCGCCGAAAATGGCTCCTTACATACCGCAAATGCGCGAAGTCATTGCCCGTGTGCTGGAGGCAGAAGACGCCTCGCAGGTAAACGTGAAGGCGACGACTTCGGAAAAGCTCGGTTTTACGGGCAGAGGAGAAGGAATCGCGGCCCAGGCTGCATGCTTGCTTGTCAAGTAAAGGGGCAAGGTGTAACATAAAGCCTTAGAAACGTATTCATGAAGGATCATAGCCTTTTACATTCACAAGGATGGTGCTAAAAATGGCGAAAGAAATCCGCACGCGTTATGCGCCGAGTCCTACGGGGCATTTGCACATCGGCGGTGCGCGAACAGCGCTTTTTAACTATCTGTTTGCCAAACATCACGGCGGTTCGTTTATCGTTCGGATCGAGGATACGGACCAAACGCGCAATAAGGAAAATGCCGATGAAGAGCAAATGAAGAACTTGAAATGGCTCGGAATCGAATGGGAAGAAGGCACCGATGTGGGCGGCCCCTACGGCCCGTATCGCCAAACCGAGAGATTGGACATTTACCGTAAATATATCGATCAACTGCTCGCAGAAGGCAAGGCGTACTACTGTTACGCGACCAAGGAAGAGCTGGATGCCGAGCGCGAAGAACAACTGGCGCGTGGAGAAACTCCGCGTATTCTGGAGAAGCATCGCCATGTGACAGAAGAGCAGCGCGCGCAATACGAAGCGGAAGGCCGTGTGCCATCCATTCATTTCCTTGTGCCGGATAACCGCGAATACGTAGTCAACGACCTGATCCGCGGACAGGTGACATTCAACTCCAACGAAATGGGCGACTTCGTCATTTGCCGTCCGGACGGTATCCCTACCTACAACTTCGCGGTTGTGATCGACGACTACCTGATGAAAATCAGCCACGTCATTCGCGGTGAGGAACATCTCTCCAACACGCCTCGCCAATTGATGATCTACGAAGCGTTTGGCTGGGAAGCGCCTGACTTCGCCCACTTGGCACTGATTCTCAACCAGGATGGCAAAAAAATGTCCAAGCGCGATGAAAGCATTTTGCAATTCATCGAGCAATACCGCGATCTTGGCTTCCTGCCAGAAGCAATCGTGAACTTCCTCGTTCTTTTGGGCTGGTCTCCAGGTGGCGAAGAGGAAATTTTCCTCATGGACGATTTGGTCAAGCTGTTCTCCATGGAGCGCGTGAGCAAGTCGCCGGCAGTATTTGATGCGACAAAAATGAACTGGATGAACAACTACTACCTGAAGCGTCAGCCGCTCGATCTGATTACCGACATGTGCATTCCGCACCTGCAAAAAGCGGGTTTTATCGAGGAAACGCTGTCTGACGAGAAGCGGGAGTGGGTGCGCAGCATTGTCGCGCTGTACCAGGAGCAAATGTCCTACTGTGCCCAAATCGTTCCATTGGCCGCTCTTTTCTTCCTGGACGAAGTGGTGTACGATGAAGAGGCGACAATGGTACTGAAAGAGCCGCAGTTTCCGGAAGTTCTCGCTTCTTTTGTGAAACACCTGTCGGCCCAGGATGCATATAATGTGGATGTCATCAAAGCGGTGCTGAAGGACGTGCAAAAGGAAACGGGTCAAAAAGGCAAAGCGCTGTTCATGCCAGTACGTGTCGGCACAACGGGTCAAGCGCACGGGCGCGACTTGGCAGAGACGCTGTACCTGCTCGGACGCGACAAAGTGTTGGCGCGTGCCCAGCGTGTGATTGCAAACGGAAAATAACCTGTAAAGGGCCAGTGATATACAAACGAATGCGACGATCAGGAGAAGTACGGCAGGATACACGTTTACAGAGAGGATGGAAAGGTGAGAGCCATCCAGCGTGCCCTGTTCGGAAATGCGCCTGTGAGCAATGAGCTGAACGTGTCTGACTGTTTGGACGACATCAGTAGGTGCCATCGGTTCCCGCCGTTATCGGGATGTAGAGCGAGATCGTGCGACTGGCTTTCTTTTGGCCGGATGAACAGCGATCTAAGCAGAGTGGAACCGCGGTAAACCCCGTCTCTGTCCCTTCGTCCTTGAAGGGGTGGAGGCGTTTTTCTTTTGCAGCAAAAAAATCTGGCAGGAATTTCAGGCAGGAGGTGCCACCCAACTATGTTCGCACAGATGAAAGATGACATTCAGGCTGTATTTGAAAGAGACCCGGCAGCACGCAGTGCATTGGAAGTTGTCATGACCTATTCAGGTCTGCACGCCATATGGGGGCACCGGATTGCCCACAAGCTCTGGAAAGCGGAGTGGTACACGCTTGCGCGGATTGTGTCGCAGGTTACCCGCTTTTTCACCGGGATCGAAATTCATCCGGGCGCGCGAATTGGCAGAGGCTTGTTTATCGACCACGGTATGGGCGTGGTCATCGGGGAGACATGTGAAATCGGCGACAATGTCACCATCTATCAGGGCGTCACGCTCGGGGGAACCGGGAAGGAAAAAGGCAAGCGCCATCCCACAATCGGCAACGATGTCATTATCGCAACGGGGGCAAAAGTGTTGGGTTCTTTCAAAATTGGCGATAATTCAAAGATAGGGGCTGGCGCAGTCGTTTTGCAGGAAGTGCCGCCCAACTCGACCGTAGTAGGGATCAAGGCACGCATCGTCATTCAGGATGGCAAACGCGTCAAACACGATCTGGACCACGTCAACATGCCTGACCCGGTTGCAGACACGATTCGTCTGATGCAAAAGGAAATCGATCAATTGCGCAAAGAATTGGAGCTTTTGAGGGAGGATAAAAAGAACCATGGGCATTCAACTGACTAATACGATGACACGACGAAAGGAACCGTTCGTCACATTGGAGCCGGGCAAGGTGAAGATGTACGTATGTGGACCGACCGTGTACAACTACATTCACATTGGAAACGCCCGTCCCGCTATTGTTTTCGACACGCTTCGACGTTATTTGAAATACCGCGGCTACGAAGTGACGTTCGTGCAAAACATTACCGATGTGGACGACAAACTGATTCGGGTAGCCAACCAGGAAGGAACGACGGTCAAGGAAGTAGCAGATCGCTACACCGATGCGTACAACGAGGACCTGCGTGCGCTGAACGTGTTGCCGCCTGACATTCAGCCGCGCGTCATGCAGACGATTCCGGAGATCATTTCGTTCGTGGAAGGGCTGATCGAAAAAGGCTACGCGTACGAGAGCGAAGGCGACGTCTATTTCCGCACGGGGCGTTTTCAGGAATACGGCAAGCTCTCGCACCAGCCGCTGGACGATTTGCAGGCAGGCGCTCGCGTAGAGATCAACGAGAAAAAAGAGCATCCGCTCGACTTCGCGCTCTGGAAGTCTGCGAAGGAAGGCGAAGTAACCTGGAGCAGCCCGTGGGGCGAAGGCAGACCAGGCTGGCATATCGAATGTTCGGCGATGGCCCTGAAGTTTTTGGGCGAACAGATCGACATTCATGCGGGCGGAACCGACCTTGTGTTCCCGCACCACGAAAACGAAATCGCGCAGTCCGAGTGCTTTACCGGAAAAGTGTTTGCCCGCTACTGGCTGCACAACGGGATGCTCAATATCGACAACGAGAAAATGTCGAAATCCCTCGGAAACTTTTTGCTCGCTCGCGATCTGTCCAAAAAATTCGGCGGCCAGTTGATCCGTTTCTTCATGCTGCAAGGCCACTACCGCAACCCGATCAATTTCAGCGAGGAGCTGCTGGAGCAGGCAGCGAACGGCCTGGAACGCATCAAAACGGCTTACACGAACCTCTCCCACCGCCTGGATACGGCAAGAGACGAGGAGCCGAACGGCCAGGCCGAGGAACAGCAGCGCATCATCAATGAGCTGAGAGAACGGTTCATCACTGAAATGGACGACGATCTTAATACAGCCAATGCCATCACGGTCATTTTCGACGTGGTGAAGGAAGCGAACCTGTATTTGCGCCACCAAAATGTAGGGGCTGGAGAGGTTCGCGCCTATATGGAGCTGCTCGTGGAATTGACAGAAGTTCTCGGACTTGAGATTGCCGAGGAGCAGGGGCTGGTGGACAGTGAGATCGACGCGCTGATCGCAGAGCGCACAGAGGCGCGTAAAGCGAAAAACTTTGCCCGCTCTGACGAAATTCGCGACCTGCTCGCGGCAAAAGGAATCGTGCTGGAGGACACGCCACAAGGTGTTCGCTGGCGCCGAAAATAAGGGGCCGAAGAAGCTAGATGCAAAAAGAAGAACTGACCCGAGATCCAAACCTGACAAATCCACTCGTGCTCGCCTTTCTGGGCGATGCTACCTATGCGCATTGCGTGCGGTATCATCTGATCGCCAAGGGGCTGGTTAAACCTAACCAGCTCCACAAGGCGGCCAATCGTTACGTTTCAGCCAAAGCACAGGCCAATGTGCTGCTCGCGCTGATGCCGACATTGCCGGAGGAAGAGCTGAATGTGGTAAAACGGGGGCGGAATGCCAAGTCCGGCTCCACCGCCAAAAATGCCGATATTATCGACTACAGGCATGCTACGGCTTTTGAAGCGCTGATTGGCTACTTGTATTTGTGTGGAAAAGAAGAGCGGATCGCAGAAATTGTGCAACAGGCGTTTGCGATTGTGGAAGGAGAGTAAGACATGAGTGAAGAGTGGATTTTGGGGAAAAACCCCGTGATCGAGGCGCTGCGTTCCGGGCGCACGATCAACAAGATTTGGATTGCGGAAGGGACCAACAAAAATTTGATGGCACCTGTCTTTGCTTTGGCAAAAGAGCAGGGGGTCATTGTGACTACCGCCAACCGCAAAAAGCTGGACCAGCTTGTGTCGACGGACAACCATCAGGGAGTCGTGGCTTCTGTCGCGGCTTACGACTACGTAGAAGTTGACGACATTTTGCAGCGGGCCGAGGAAAAAGGCGAGCAGCCGTTCCTTTTGCTGCTGGACGAGCTGGAAGACCCGCATAACCTGGGTTCGATCATGCGTACCGCAGATGCGGTGGGAGCGCATGGCATCGTCATTCCGAAGCGGCGCTCTGTCAGCCTGACAGCGACGGTGGCAAAGGCGTCAGCCGGAGCGATCAACTACGTGCCCGTAGCGCGCGTCACCAATCTCGTGCGCACGATGGAGGAGCTGAAGGAGCGCGGAGTCTGGATCGCGGGAACGGACGCCAGCGCCAAGCAGGACTTCCGCCAGGGCGACTACACGATGCCGCTCGCCGTTGTCATCGGCAGTGAAGGAAAAGGGATGAGTCGCCTCGTGCGGGAAAACTGTGATTTCCTCTACAGTCTGCCCATGGCGGGCAACGTCACCTCCCTGAATGCTTCGGTGGCTGCTGCTTTGCTGATGTATGAAGTATATCGCTCCAGGAGTCCTCTTCCGACGCGGGTGAAGTGAGATGGCGAAAAGAAAAGCCAAACAGCTTTTGATCGTGGACGGCTACAATATCATCGGGGCCTGGCCTGAGCTGCGCCTTTTGAAAGATCAGGAGCGGATGGACGAGGCGCGCGACCAGTTGATCTCCAAAATGGCAGAGTACCAGAGCTATACCGGGATCAAAGTCATCATCGTGTTCGACGCATACAACGTTCCCGGCATCGGCCGGCAAATGGAAGATTACCTGGTTGAAATCTACTTCACGAAGAAAAAGGAGACGGCTGACGAAAAAATTGAGCAGCTTGTCTCCGAATTTCACCAAAAAAATCGACAAATTTATGTAGCGACCTCGGACTATACGTCCCAGCGGGTTATTTTTGGACAGGGAGCCTTGCGCAAATCCGCGAGGGAGTTGCTGCTCGATATGGAAAACGCCGGGAAAGAAATCAAGCAGCAGGTCGAAAAAACGCACGAAGAACGGTTCTCCAAACGGATTGCGCTGAATGACGAAATAGCGAAAATATTCGAAAAATGGAGAAGGGAATAACTTGGATTCGGTTGACGCTTTTTTACGGCATCATGTATAATAGCGCTAGCTATGGAGAAACCGGTTGGCGGAGGGATCATTTGTGAGTGTTGACCTCAAGGAGTTAAAACATGCCCAATATGAACTAATGACCGACGAAGAAGTAGTCGACCTGGTTCGCGATAATGATGCCGAAGCTCTGGAATACTTGATTAACAAGTACAAGAACTTTGTGCGTGCCAAAGCGAGATCCTATTTTCTTATTGGGGCTGACCGCGAAGATATCGTACAGGAAGGCATGATCGGTCTGTACAAGTCCATTCGCGACTTCCGAGGGGACAAGCTCACGTCGTTCAAGGCGTTTGCCGAGCTTTGTATTACTCGTCAAATCATCACGGCGATCAAGACAGCGACTAGGCAGAAGCACATTCCGCTCAACTCGTACGTCTCGCTGGACAAGCCGATTTACGACGAGGATTCTGATCGGACACTGCTCGATGTGATTTCCGGGACCAAAGTGACTGATCCGGAAGAGCTGTTCATCAATCGCGAAGAGTTTGATGACATCGAAGGGAAAATGAGCGAAATATTGAGTGACCTGGAGCGGCAAGTGCTGATGCTGTACCTGGATGGACGGTCCTATCAACAAATTGCCGTCGAGCTCAAACGTCACGTCAAGTCTATTGATAATGCACTGCAGCGCGTCAAACGCAAACTGGAGCGCTATCTGGAAGGAAGAGAGATTCATCTGTAAAACAGGGGAATCTCTTTTTATTTTCGGACCGCCAAGCGCGCAAAAGCTTTGTACATAACGAACCGCGGAGGAATATGGAAGCAAAAGGCCTTCTTTTTGTCAAGTCGTTTTGTTTGACATGGGTATTTTGGTGTGATAAATTTATTTAGGTAGCCATAGACTCTTATCTCTCTGTTCTATGGTTACTTTGGTGAATGAAATGGTCAGGAAAAAGTAGCGGTTTTCCCGTACTATTTATCATTTGGTACTTTTAACGAATAGCAGGTTTGAAATGAGATGGAGGTGGCAATAAATGCGAGTAAACATCACGTTGGCGTGCACCGAGTGTGGCGAGCGTAACTATATCTCCACAAAAAACAAGCGCACCACTACTGAACGTGTTGAGCTGAAAAAGTATTGCTCCCGTGACAAGAAGCAAACCCTTCATCGCGAGACGAAGTAATGGTTGATGCGACGAAGTCAGGGGGTGGCAAAGTGGGTTTTTTAGCACGAATCGGAGCCAGTTTTCGCCGCACCGGTGATTTCTTTGGCGACGTAATGTCCGAACTAAAGAAAGTCCGTTGGCCGAATCGTAAAGAATTGACGACCTATACGATCGTCGTTCTCGTTACGGTTGTGCTTCTGGCAATATTCTTCTTCGTCGTTGATTTGGGAATCTCGCGCTTGATCGATTTGATTCTAGGAACGTAATTTTGCAAGTCTTAGGAGGGACGGACGGTTAACGTCCTGGTGGATATGGAAAAAGCATGGTATGTCGTTCATACGTACTCAGGTTACGAAAACAAGGTAAAGACGAACCTAGAGAAGCGCGTCGAGTCGATGGGCATGGAAGACAAGATCTTTCGCGTTCTCGTTCCCACTGAAGAAGAAGTGGAGACTAAGGATGGCAAAAAGCGCACCGTCACGAAAAAAGTGTTTCCTGGATACGTCCTTGTTGAAATGGTGATGACGGACGACTCTTGGTATGTCGTGCGCAACACTCCTGGGGTTACCGGCTTTGTCGGATCCACGGGCGCTGGCTCCAAGCCGACAGCGCTGCGTCCTGAAGAGGCCGATACGATTCTCAAGCAAATGGGGATCGAAATTCCCAAGATCAGAGTCGATTTTGCTCTCCGCGATATGGTGCGCGTCACAGATGGTCCGTTTTCTAATCGCACCGGGGAGATTATCGAGATTCACCCCGACAGACAGAAGGTTCGCGTATTGGTGGACATCTTCGGTCGCGAAACACCGGTAGAGCTAGACTTTACACAAGTTCAAAAATTGGATTAGGATTCAACTTGAAAAGTATCGCGCTATGTGGTACATTTCATTTTGTTTTAACAATCCCACAACAATATCTGGGGTTTCTTGCACTCTCACTATAGATCGAAAGTCTTTTGCGAGACTTTCATAAAACGGTGGGAGGGGGCATTCCCCCGTAATAACCACATGTGAAGTAAGGAGGTGTCTTACGTGGCTAAGAAGGTTATCCGCGTAATTAAATTACAAATCCCAGCAGGTAAAGCGAATCCTGCACCTCCAGTAGGTCCGGCTCTCGGTCAAGCTGGTGTAAACATCATGGGGTTCTGTAAAGAATTCAATGCTCGTACAGAGAGCGAAGTTGGTATGATTATCCCGGTGGAAATCACCGTGTTCGAAGACCGCTCTTTCACCTTTATCACAAAAACTCCTCCGGCTGCTGTTCTGTTGAAGAAAGCTGCTGGTATCGAGTCCGGTTCCGGCGTACCAAACAAAACAAAGGTTGCTACGCTGAAACGTGATAAAGTTCGCGAAATCGCTGAACTGAAGCGTCCTGACCTGAATGCTGCATCCGTGGAAGCGGCTATGCGCATGGTGGAAGGTACTGCTCGTTCCATGGGTATCGTAATCGAAGACTAATTGTCTTGAGTGCAAGGGGGCACAGACATTGTGCCCCCCTGTCTGTGGGAGGATTAACCGCTACGACCACATTGAAGGGAGATTTTTATTCATGGCTAAAAAAGGTAAGAAGTATCAAGAGGCTGTAAAGCTCGTTGATAAAAACAAAGTGTACGAAGTAGTCGAAGGCATTGAGCTGGTTAAAAAAGCAGCTACTGCTAAATTCGACGAAACAGTTGAAGCAGCATTCCGTTTGGGTGTAGACCCGAAACGTGCTGACCAACAAATCCGTGGTGCTGTAGTATTGCCACACGGTACTGGTAAAGTACAACGCGTTCTTGTATTTGCAAAAGGCGAAAAAGCAAAAGAAGCAGAAGCTGCTGGCGCTGACTTCGTAGGCGATGCAGACATGATCGCGAAAATCCAAGGTGGCTGGTTCGACTTTGACGTCGTAGTAGCTACTCCTGACATGATGGGTGAAGTAGGGAAATTGGGTCGTGTACTCGGTCCAAAAGGCCTGATGCCAAACCCTAAAACCGGTACAGTTACTTTCGACGTAACCAAAGCGGTTAACGAAATCAAAGCCGGTAAAATCGAGTACCGCGTAGACAAGGCAGGTAACATCCACGCTCCGATCGGAAAAGTGTCTTTCGACGCTGACAAGCTGGCTGAAAACCTGGCTGCTCTGACAGAAGCGCTGAACCGTGCGAAACCGGCTGCAGCAAAAGGTGTTTACATGAAAAATGTAACCCTGAGCTCTACAATGGGTCCTGGTGTACGCGTAGCTGTAAAATAATGACGCTTGACTTCCTTTTGGGGAGTTGTTAAGATAGTTCCTGTTGACGAAAAGAATATGCCGTAGACAGAAGGTGCGGTGCTTGCAAGAGTAACGCTTAATATCCCTCCGAGGCGTGTAATGTACGAATGAGGAAATGTGGATTTCCTTTGACGATAGAGCATTATGCCCTCGTGATGTCTGCGAGGGCATTCTTCTTTTTCCAGGATTAGAGCACGGGAGGTGTAAACAATGGCAGAAATTCGTCCAACCGTTATTCGTGAAGAAAAGGTACAAGCGATCAACGAAATCGCAACCAAGCTCCGCGAGAGCCAAACCACAGTGGTGGCTGACTACCGCGGTCTGACTGTAGCCCAAGTTACCGAGCTCCGCAAACAACTGCGTGAAGCTGGTGTTGAGTTCCAGGTGTTGAAAAACTCCCTGACTCGTCTGGCTACCGAGAAGGAAAACCTGACTGAACTGGATCAATATCTGACTGGCCCGAACGCTCTGGCGTTCTCCAAAGACGATGTTGTCGCTCCAGCAAAAATCATCGCGGAATTTGCGAAGAAAAACGAAAAGCTGGAAATCAAGGGTGGCGTGATCGAAGGCAAAGTAGTTGGTGCAGAGCAAATCAAAGCACTGGCAACTCTTCCTTCCCGCGAAGGTCTCTTGTCCATGCTTCTCTCCGTCCTGCAAGCTCCAATGCGCAACGTTGCGTTGGCAATCAAAGCAGTGGCCGAGCAAAAAGAAGGTCAAGGCGCGTAATCGTCTGATCGGGTAAAGCTTACACAAATACTATTCCATGAATGGAGGATTTCAAAATGTCTAAAGAGCAAATCTTGGAAGCCATTAAAGGCATGTCCGTTCTCGAACTGAACGACCTGGTAAAAGCAATCGAAGAAGAATTCGGCGTAACTGCTGCTGCTCCTGTAGCTGTAGTTGCTGGTGGCGCTGCTGAAGCTGCTGCTGAGCAAACTGAATTCACTGTAACCCTGGTAAGCGGCGGCGCTTCCAAAATCAACGTAATCAAAGTTGTTCGCGAACTGACTGGTCTGGGTCTGAAAGAAGCGAAAGACCTGGTAGACAACGCTCCAAAAACACTCAAAGAGGGCGTTTCCAAAGAAGAAGCAGAATCTCTCAAAGCAAAACTCGAAGAAGCTGGCGCACAAGTAGAAGTGAAGTAAGTTAGCTTTCTTTAGAAATTCCCCTTGCCTGCGGCAGGGGGTTTTTCTGTAAGGGGACGGCGAGTGTTTTCCAATCGATGAGGAAGGGTGAATCACACGTGGCAGATCACTATTACACCAATCGGCCGGGGGCAGCGCATGACGAGCAGCAGTTTTCGTTTGTGCTGCGCGGGAAGGAGCTGCGCTTCATCACGGACGCAGGCGTTTTTTCCCGGGACCGGATTGACTTTGGAAGTGTATTGCTCATCGAAAACATGGAGATCGGCAGTCATGCGCGTGTGCTGGATGTGGGCTGTGGCTACGGGCCGATCGGCTTGACGGCTGCCACGCTTGCGGATCAGGGGCGGGTGACGATGATCGACGTGAATGAGCGTGCGGTTGACCTGGCTCGTCGGAATGCCGAAAGAAACGGGATCAAAAATGTTGAGGTGCGGGTCAGTGACGTTTACAGCGCCGTGCAAGGCGAGCAGTACGACGTCATTTTGACCAATCCGCCGATTCGGGCGGGCAAGGAAATTGTGCATCGCATTTTTACTGAAGGACATGCGCTGCTCGTGGAAGATGGAGAGATGTGGGTAGTGATTCAGAAAAAGCAAGGCGCTCCGTCTGCTCTGAAGAAGCTGCAAGAGACGTACCGTGAAGTGATTGAAGTGGATCGGGAAAAGGGATACTCCATCTTTCGGGCAATCAAATAGTCAAGCGACAATCCTTAGAAAAGTTTTCTTGACGTGAATATTTGATTGTGGTAGCATTATAAAATGTCAATATGGGATAAATGTCTATTTTTCAGCAATTCCCTGTCTGTCAAGCGTTTCTACTTTTTTCCTGAAAGAGGAATGTTTGTGTAAAAACATGGGAATTCTTTTAAAATAGATTTTCTCTGGGTTAAAAATGGTTGATGCTGCTTTAACCCATTTTTATTTTAAGGTGTTCGCTCGCAATTGCAAGATTGCCGAATGCCAAGTTTCTATGTGTGAAAACACAACCTGAGGGGTGAATAAGTTGGCAGGTAAAGTGATTCAAAGTGGCCGACACCGCCAGCGTCGTACGTATTCACGTATTAACGAAGTGCTGGGCCTTCCAAATCTCATCGAGATTCAGCAAAAGTCCTACCAATGGTTCCTTGATGAGGGGCTCCGTGAGATGTTCCAAGACATTTCGCCAATCCAGGACTTCACCGGCAATCTCGTGCTGGAGTTTATCGACTACAGTTTGGGAGAGCCGAAGTACGATGTTGACGAGTCGAAAGAACGTGACGTCACCTATGCGGCGCCTCTGCGTGTGAAGGTACGTTTGTTGAACAAAGAGACGGGAGAAGTGAAGGAACAAGAAGTCTTCATGGGGGATTTCCCGCTCATGACCGAAACGGGAACCTTCATTATTAATGGTGCTGAGCGCGTAATCGTCAGCCAGCTTGTTCGTTCCCCCAGTGTATATTACAACACCAAAGTGGACAAAAACGGCAAGCAGACGTTTACAGCTACGGTAATCCCGAACCGGGGTGCGTGGCTGGAGCTGGAGACCGATGCGAAAGACGTAATTTATGTCCGCATCGACCGTACGCGAAAAATCCCGGTAACGGTTCTTTTGCGTGCACTCGGCTTTGGTTCCGACATTGAGATTCTCAACTTGCTGGGTGAAGATGAGTACATCAAGAACACGCTGGAAAAAGACAACACCGATTCTACAGAAAAAGCGCTCATTGAAATTTACGAGCGTCTGCGTCCGGGCGAGCCGCCTACTGTCGAAAACGCGAAGAGCCTCTTGATCTCTCGCTTCTTCGATCCAAAGCGTTATGACCTGGCATCTGTAGGTCGTTACAAAATGAACAAGAAGCTACATCTGAAAAACCGTCTGTACAACCAGCGCCTGGCTGAGACATTGGTCGATACCACCACAGGTGAAATTTTCGCCGAAGCGGGTCAAATGATTGACCGTCGTCTACTGGATCGCATCCTGCCAGCGCTTGAAGGCAACGTCGGCTATCTGGACGTTCGCACGCATGGCGGCGTTTTGGAAGAGGATACGATTCGTCTGCAATCCATCAATATTTTCTCTCCGATTGAAGATGGCAAGATCATCAAGGTAATCGGAAACGGGAACGTAGATAAATCTGTCAAGCATATTACGCCGGCGGACATCGTAGCGGCGATCAACTACTTCATGAACCTGCTGCACGGTGTCGGTTCCACGGACGATATTGACCACTTGGGCAACCGTCGTCTGCGTTCCGTGGGTGAGCTTTTGCAAAACCAGTTCCGTATCGGTTTGTCCCGTATGGAACGCGTGGTGCGCGAGCGCATGTCCATTCAGGATCAGAACCAGATTACGCCGCAGGCTCTGATTAACATCCGTCCAGTGATCGCGTCGCTGAAGGAGTTCTTCGGAAGCTCGCAGCTTTCCCAGTTCATGGACCAGACGAACCCGTTGGCCGAACTGACGCACAAACGCCGTCTGTCCGCTCTCGGACCGGGTGGTTTGACGCGTGAGCGCGCAGGCTTCGAAGTCCGCGACGTTCACCATTCTCACTATGGCCGTATGTGTCCGATTGAGACGCCGGAGGGTCCGAACATCGGTTTGATTAACTCGCTGTCGTCCTTTGCGCGCATCAACGACTACGGTTTCATCGAAACACCGCGCCGCAAGGTAGACCCGGAAACAGGCTTTGTTCTGAACGACATCGTCTATCTGACTGCGGATGAAGAAGACGTGTTCAACGTGGCGCAGGCGAACCAGCCTCTCGATGAGGATGGCCGCTTTGTCAACGACATGGTTATCTGCCGTCGTAAAGGCGAGATCTTGAGCGTGCCGCGCGACAAGGTAGACTTCATGGACGTATCGCCGAAGCAGGTTGTATCCGTGGCGACCGCGCTCATTCCGTTCCTGGAGAACGATGACGCGAACCGCGCGCTGATGGGTTCCAACATGCAGCGGCAGGCCGTTCCGCTTTTGATTCCACAAGCGCCGTTCGTCGGTACTGGTATGGAACACAAAGCAGCGCAAGACTCCGGTGTGGCGATCGTCGCGAAGCATCCGGGCCAGGTTGAGCGCGTAACGGCTCGCGAAATCTGGGTTCGCCGCTACAAAGAAATCGACGGCAAGAAAGTAGCCGGAGACATCGACAAATACAAATTGCACAAGTTCATCCGTTCCAACCAAGGTACTTGCATCAACCAGCGCCCGATCGTAAGACGCGGAGACTGGATTGAAAAAGGCGATATCATTGGTGACGGTCCATCCACCGAAAAAGGTGAATTGGCACTGGGACGTAACGTAATCGTCGCGTTTATGACGTGGGAAGGTTACAACTACGAGGATGCGATTCTCCTTAGCGAGAAGCTTGTGAAGGATGACGTTTACACGTCGATCCATATTGAAGAATACGAGTCCGAAGCTCGCGACACCAAACTGGGTCCAGAGGAAATCACCCGCGATATTCCAAACGTCGGGGAAGACGCTCTGAAAAACCTGGATGAGCGCGGTATTATCCGCGTCGGTGCGGAGATCCAGGACGGCGATATCCTCGTTGGTAAAGTAACGCCTAAAGGGGTTACCGAGCTGACTGCGGAAGAACGCCTCCTGCACGCTATCTTCGGGGAAAAAGCTCGTGAAGTTCGCGATACATCCCTGCGCGTGCCGCACGGTGGTTCCGGTATTGTTGTAGACGTAAAAGTATTTACGCGTGAGAACGGCGACGAGCTGCCTCCAGGCGTAAACCAGCTCGTACGTGTCTATATCGCCCAAAAACGGAAAATTTCCGTGGGTGATAAAATGGCCGGACGACATGGTAACAAAGGGGTTATCGCGCGGATCATGCCAGAAGAGGATATGCCATTCCTCCCAGACGGCTCTCCGGTTGAAATCGTCCTGAACCCGCTCGGCGTACCTTCGCGTATGAACATCGGTCAGGTATTGGAGACGCACCTGGGTATGGCGGCGAAGCTTCTCGGCATCCACGTGGCGACACCTGTATTCGACGGTGCCCGTCAGGCGGAAGTATTCGAGACGTTGGAAGAGGCTGGCCTCGACCGCGATGGTAAAACCATTTTGTACGATGGACGTACAGGTGAACCGTTCGATCGTCGTGTAACGGTCGGATGCGTATACATGCTGAAACTGGCTCACTTGGTGGATGACAAAATCCACGCTCGTTCTACTGGTCCATACTCTCTCGTTACCCAGCAGCCATTGGGTGGTAAAGCCCAGTTCGGCGGACAGCGTTTCGGGGAGATGGAGGTTTGGGCATTGGAAGCTTACGGTGCAGCCTACACCTTGCAGGAAATCCTCACCGTCAAGTCGGATGACGTCGTGGGCCGTGTGAAAACGTACGAAGCGATTGTCAAAGGTGAAAACGTACCAGAGCCAGGTGTTCCTGAATCGTTCAAGGTTCTTATCAAGGAACTGCAAAGCTTGGGTATGGACGTGAAGATCCTGTCCGGTGACGAGCAGGAGATTGAAATGCGAGAAATGGAAGACGAGGATGAAGGCAACGGTGAAAAACTGAACCTCGTTCTCGAAGGTGGAAGCTTGAACGACGAGTAAGATTCCGGTACAAAGGGAGGTAACGCCCTGTGATAGACGTGAACAACTTCGAATATATGAAGATCGGCTTGGCTTCCCCCGATAAGATCCGTTCGTGGTCTTTCGGGGAAGTGAAAAAGCCAGAGACGATCAACTACCGCACACTGAAACCGGAAAAAGACGGCTTGTTCTGCGAACGCATCTTTGGACCGACCAAGGACTGGGAGTGCCATTGCGGTAAGTACAAGCGTGTACGTTATAAAGGTGTAGTGTGCGACCGTTGCGGCGTGGAAGTGACCCGCGCCAAAGTACGGCGTGAGCGCATGGGGCATATTGAGCTGGCTGCCCCAGTTTCTCACATCTGGTATTTCAAAGGGATTCCAAGCCGCATGGGCTTGGTGCTCGACATGTCCCCGCGTTCCCTGGAAGAAGTTATCTACTTCGCTTCTTATGTAGTAACCGATCCAGGTGACACACCACTCGATAAAAAGCAGTTGCTCTCGGAAAAGGAGTACCGCAACTATCGGGAGAAATACGGCCACTCTTTCCAAGCGATGATGGGGGCGGAGGCGATCAAGCGCCTGCTCGCGGAAATCGATCTGGACAAAGACGTGGAAATGCTGAAGGAAGACCTGAAAACAGCACAAGGCCAACGTCGCAACCGCGCGATCAAGCGCCTGGAAGTGCTGGAGGCATTCCGCAACTCCGGCAACCACCCGGATTGGATGGTTCTGGACGTTTTGCCGGTAATCCCGCCAGAGCTTCGTCCGATGGTTCAGTTGGATGGTGGACGTTTTGCCACTTCCGACCTGAACGATCTGTACCGTCGCGTAATCAACCGGAATAACCGTCTGAAGCGCCTGCTCGAACTGGGTGCTCCTGACATTATCGTACAAAACGAAAAACGGATGCTGCAGGAAGCGGTAGACGCGCTCATCGACAACGGCCGCCGCGGTCGTCCGGTGACTGGCCCAGGTAATCGTCCGCTGAAATCTCTCAGCCACATGCTGAAAGGTAAACAAGGACGTTTCCGCCAAAACCTGCTCGGTAAGCGTGTTGACTACTCCGGACGTTCCGTTATCGTTGTAGGACCTAACCTGAAGATGTACCAGTGCGGTCTGCCAAAAGAAATGGCGCTGGAACTTTTTAAACCGTTCGTGATGAAAGAGCTGGTTTCCAAAGGACTCGCTCACAACATCAAGAGCGCCAAGCGCAAGGTAGAGCGCGTTCAGCCTGAAGTATGGGACGTTCTTGAAGACGTCATTCGCGAGCATCCAGTGCTTCTGAACCGTGCCCCCACCTTGCACCGTCTGGGTATCCAGGCTTTCGAACCGGTACTGGTTGAAGGCCGCGCGATCCGTCTGCATCCGCTCGTTTGTACAGCGTACAACGCGGACTTCGACGGTGACCAGATGGCGGTTCACGTTCCGCTGTCTGCAGAGGCGCAGGCGGAAGCCCGTATTCTCATGCTGGCAGCGCAAAACATCTTGAACCCGAAAGACGGTAAACCAGTAGTAACGCCATCCCAGGACATGGTGCTTGGTTCTTACTATCTGACACTGGAACGTGAAGGCGACAAAGGCGAGGGTACGATTTATCGCGATCCTCACGATGCGATTGCCGCTTACCAGCAAGGCTTTATCAGCCTGCATACGCGCATCGCTCTGCCAGCGAAGCGCCTGAACAAAACCAGCTTTACCGAGCGCCAGCAGAACGCGCTCATCGTAACAACGGTCGGGAAAGTGATCTTCAACGAAATCTTCCCGCCAGAGCTGCCGTACATCAACGTACCAACCAAAGCGAACCTGCAAAACATGGTTCCTGACGAATACTTTATTTTCGATAAAGGCGTCAACGTTACCGAGTTCATCAAGAACCTGCCTGATCCGGGCGCGGTGAAAAAAGGCTTCTTGGGAACGATCATTTCCGAGTGCTTCCGTCGCTTCGGTACGATGAAAACGTCCATGATCCTCGACAAGATCAAGGAACTGGGCTTCACGTACTCGACAAAAGCCGGTATTACCATCGCGGTAGCGGACATTGCCGTACCAGAGAAGAAGAAAGACATTCTGGAAGAAGCGGATAAAAAGGTTGCAACCGTCATGACGCAGTTCCGTCGCGGTCTGATTACCGAAGACGAGCGTTACGACCGTGTCATCTCGATCTGGTCCAAAGCCAAGGACGAAGTAACCGACGTACTCATGAAGTCCATGGACAAATTCAATGCGATCTTCATGATGGCGAACTCCGGTGCCCGCGGTAACGTGTCCCAGATCACACAGCTCGCTGGTATGCGCGGTCTGATGGCGAACCCGTCCGGCCGAATCATCGAGTTGCCGATCAAATCCAACTTCCGTGAAGGTCTGACCGTATTGGAGTACTTTATCTCCACGCACGGTGCGCGGAAAGGTCTCGCCGATACGGCGCTGCGTACTGCGGACTCGGGTTACTTGACCCGTCGTCTCGTAGACGTTGCTCAAGACGTGATCGTCCGCGAAAAAGATTGCGGTACGGATAAAGGGATCCGTGTTACAGCGATCAAGGATGGCCGGGAAGAAATCGAGAAGCTGTCTGACCGTCTGGTTGGACGTACATGCTTTGAGACATTGCGCCATCCGGAAACAAACGAAGTCATCGTCGGCCGCAACGAGGAAATTACTGAAGAAGTTGCCGAGTATATCGAAAAAGTGGGCATCACAAGTGTCTACATCCGCAACGTACTCGCTTGCCGCACCAGCCATGGTGTCTGCAAACTGTGCTACGGACGCAACCTGGCAACCGGAGCCGAGGTGGAAGTGGGAGAAGCGGTTGGTATTATCGCCGCTCAGTCCATTGGTGAGCCTGGTACCCAGCTGACCATGCGTACCTTCCATACCGGTGGGGTTGCCGGAGACGATATTACCCAAGGTTTGCCGCGTATTCAAGAGCTGTTTGAAGCGCGCAATCCAAAAGGTCAGGCCGTTATTTCCGAAATCGACGGGGAAGTTGTCGACATTCGCGAAGGCAAGGACCGTCGTGAAATCGAAGTTCGCGGGGAAGCGGAAAGCAAAGTGTACTCTGCTCCATACGGTGCGCGTATCAAGGTATCTGTCGGTACCAAGCTGAGTGCCGGTGACGAGCTCACGGAAGGTTCCGTAGACCCGAAAGAAATGCTCAAAGTTCGCGGCATGCGCGGCGTTTCCAACTACATTTTGCAAGAGGTACAAAAAGTTTACCGCATGCAGGGTGTAGAAATTAACGACAAGCACGTTGAGGTTATGATCCGTCAGATGCTCCGCAAGCTGCGCGTCATCGACAGCGGAGACACAGACCTCCTGCCAGGCTCCTATGTGGAAGTTCCGGAGTTTGAGCAAGCGAACGCAAAAGTTCTCCTCGAAGGCAAAAACCCGGCAGTAGGCCGTCCGGTTCTTTTGGGGATTACAAAAGCATCCCTGGAAACCGACTCTTTCCTGTCGGCAGCTTCGTTCCAGGAGACGACTCGCGTTCTTACCGATGCAGCGATCAAAGGAAAAGTGGATCGCCTGCTTGGCCTGAAAGAAAACGTGATTATCGGGAAACTCGTTCCGGCAGGTACCGGTATGTCCCGTTATCGCAATGTAAAAGTAGCTAGTCAGGTTGATTACGAAGCAGAACAGGAAGCTCTGAAAGCAGAGCAGGAAGCAGTTTCTGTCGAGTAATAACAGGAGTGGCGCCCGTCAAAATTTGGTGGGCGCCTTCCTGAATAAAAATATGAGCTGGGCGTTGACAACAACTGACCCACCTGATATTATATTCAAGTGTGCCTGACATCTGTACTTTGGAGGATATGAGAATCATGTCTTATGAAAAAGTAGAGCGGGCCAAGGAGTTGACGATCGGTATCAAGCAAACGATGAAAGCCGTGGAAAACCTCCAGGTTGAAGCAGTTTACATCGCGGCTGATGCTGACAGACGTTTGACCCAAAAAGTCGAGCTCCTTTGCAAAGAGAAGGGTGTTCCAGTCATTCATGTAGATTCCATGCGCCGGTTAGGCAAAGCGTGCGGAATTGAAGTGGGAGCGGCTACCGCTGCGATTAAGAAAAGTGGTTAACGATGTTTTTGTCTGTTACGCAGTGCGTAAAAGGTGGACAAGAACTTTCTATTTGGCCTAAAAATGACTCACCTGGATCTGTGGTCTTGAAGATTGGGTATTAAGAAGGGAGGTAACATCATGCCTACAATTAACCAATTGGTGCGTAAAGGTCGCGAGGACAAGGTTGTGAAGTCGAAGTCCCCAGCTCTGCAAAAAGGGTACAACAGCTTCAAGAAAAGCCAAACCAACCAAAGCTCTCCTCAAAAACGTGGTGTTTGCACGCGTGTAGGTACCATGACTCCGAAAAAACCGAACTCCGCGTTGCGTAAATACGCTCGTGTGCGTTTGACTAACGGAATCGAGGTAACAGCTTACATCGGTGGTATTGGCCACAACCTGCAAGAGCATAGCGTCGTGCTGGTGCGCGGCGGTCGTGTAAAAGACTTGCCAGGGGTACGCTACCATATCGTTCGTGGTGCACTTGACACTGCAGGCGTTAACAACCGTAAACAAGGTCGTTCCAAATACGGTACAAAACGTCCAAAACCAGGTCAAGCGGCTGCAGCAGCGAAAAAGAAATAAGAAAAACGCCTGTGAAGTGGCGTGAATTTATACCGAAAAGAAGGAGGGAATACGATGCCTCGTAAAGGTCCTGTAACCCGTCGTGACGTGTTGCCTGATCCTATTTACAACAGCAAGCTGGTTACTCGTTTGATTAACCGCCTGATGTTGGATGGCAAACGCGGTGTAGCGCAAAATATTCTCTACAACGCATTCACCATCATTCAGGAGCGCACTGGTCGCAACCCGATGGAAGTGTTTGAAGAAGCACTGAAAAACGTAATGCCTGTACTGGAAGTTAAAGCTCGCCGTGTAGGTGGTGCTAACTACCAAGTACCAATCGAAGTAAAACCGGAGCGCCGTACTACTCTTGGTTTGCGTTGGCTGGTTAACTACTCCCGTAGCCGTGGAGAGAAAACCATGGAACAACGTCTGGCTAACGAGATCATGGACGCAGCTAACAACACCGGTGCAGCAGTTAAAAAGCGTGAAGACACGCACAAGATGGCTGAAGCGAACAAAGCGTTTGCTCACTATCGCTGGTAGGAAATTGAATCGGGTGTCCGTTTTGGATACCCGTTTATTCAAAAACTCGAGTATGGAAGGAGCATACCTGAATGGCTCGCGAGTTCTCTTTGCCGAATACGCGTAATATCGGTATCATGGCTCACATCGATGCTGGTAAGACGACAACGACTGAGCGTATTCTGTTCTACACCGGTCGCGTTCACAAGATTGGTGAGGTGCACGAAGGTGCAGCAACCATGGACTGGATGGAACAAGAGCAAGAGCGCGGTATCACCATCACTTCGGCTGCTACTACCGCTCAATGGAATGGCCATCGTATTAACATCATCGACACGCCAGGCCACGTAGACTTCACTGTAGAAGTTGAGCGCTCCCTGCGCGTTCTTGACGGTGCTGTAACCGTTTTTGACGCAAAAGGTGGCGTTGAGCCGCAAACCGAAACCGTATGGCGCCAAGCTGACCGCTACGGCGTACCGCGTATGTGCTACATCAACAAAATGGATATCTTGGGCGCTAACTTTGATATGTGCTTGGAGCAGATCAAAACTCGTCTGGGTGCAAATCCAGTAGCAGTTCAATATCCAATCGGAGCAGAAGACCAATTCAAAGGTATGGTTGACCTGATCGAAATGAAGGCAATCATCTATACCGATGACCTGGGCAAAACTTCCGATGCTACCGAAATCCCTGCTGAGCTGAAAGACAAGTGCGAAGAGCTGCGTCTGGCACTGGTTGAAGCGGCTGCGGAACAAGACGAAGAGCTGATGATGAAGTACTTGGAAGGCGAAGAGCTGACCAACGACGAAATCCGTGCGGCTCTGCGCAAAGGTACCATTGAGTGCAAACTGACTCCTGTAATGTGCGGATCTTCCTACCGTAACAAAGGTGTTCAGCCTATGCTGGACAACGTTGTTCGTTATCTGCCATCTCCAGTAGACATCCCTGCAATCAAAGGTACTTTGCCTGACACTGAAGATGAAGTTGAACGTCCTGCAGACGACAACGGTCCGTTCTCTGCTCTTGCCTTCAAGATCATGACTGACCCGTACGTAGGCCGTCTGACCTTCTTCCGCGTTTACTCCGGCGTACTGAACTCCGGTTCTTACGTTCTGAACTCCACAAAAGGTAAACGCGAACGTGTAGGTCGTATCCTGCAAATGCACGCAAACCACCGCGAAGAGATCCAAACGGTTTACTCCGGTGACATCGCTGCGGCTGTAGGTTTGAAAGATACGACAACTGGTGATACTCTGTGTGATGAAAAGGCTCCTGTAATCCTCGAGTCTATGGAATTCCCAGAGCCAGTTATCTCTGTTGCGATCGAACCAAAATCCAAAGCAGACCAAGACAAGATGGGTATCGGCCTGTCCAAACTGGCTGAAGAGGATCCAACGTTCAGAACCCGCACAGACGAAGAGACTGGTCAAACAATCATCTCCGGTATGGGTGAGCTTCACCTGGAGATCATCGTTGACCGTCTGAAACGCGAATTTAAAGTCGAGTCGAACGTAGGTGCTCCACAAGTAGCTTACCGTGAAACATTCCGTAAAGCTGCGAAAGTGGAAGGTAAATTCGTTCGTCAGTCCGGTGGTCGTGGTCAATACGGTCACGTTTGGGTGGAGTTCGAACCACTCGAACCAGGACAAGGCTTCCAATTCGAAAACAAAATCGTCGGTGGTGTGGTACCGCGCGAATACATCCCTGCTGTACAAGCGGGTATCGAAGAAGCGATGAAAAATGGTGTTCTCGCCGGCTTCCCGCTGGTTGACATCAAAGCTACGATCGTAGACGGTAGCTACCATGATGTCGACTCCTCCGAGATGGCGTTTAAAGTAGCAGGTTCTCTCGCTCTGAAAGAAGCTGCGAAAAAATGTGGCGCTGTATTGCTCGAGCCAATCATGAAAGTAGAAGTTACAATGCCGGAAGAGTACATGGGCGACGTAATGGGCGACCTGAACTCCCGCCGCGGTCGTATCGAAGGTATGGAAGCTCGTGCGAATGCACAAGTAATCCGTGCGATGGTACCACTGTCCGAGATGTTCGGTTACTCCACAGTTCTTCGTTCCCGTACCCAAGGCCGTGGCGTTTACTCCATGGTGATCGACCACTACGAAGAAGTACCTAAATTCATCGCTGAAGAGATCATTAAGAAATCGAAAGGCGAATAATTTACGGTTCCGCTTTATCTTGAATCAGGAAAGGTTTACAATGTTTAAGGTACAACCCTTGATAGGGTAAACCTTTCTTACCTATAAAACCCTTATCATTTAAGGAGGCTTTAGCTCTCATGGCAAAAGAAAAATTTGAGCGTAATAAACCACACGTTAACATCGGTACCATCGGTCACGTTGACCACGGTAAAACTACCCTGACTGCTGCGATCACTACTGTATTGGCGCAACAAGGTAAAGCAAAAGCTATGGCTTATGACAGCATCGATGCTGCTCCAGAAGAAAAAGAGCGCGGTATCACCATCAACACCGCTCACGTTGAGTACGAAACTGAAAACCGTCACTATGCTCACGTTGACTGCCCTGGTCACGCTGACTACGTGAAAAACATGATTACCGGTGCTGCTCAAATGGACGGCGCTATCCTGGTTGTATCCGCGGCTGACGGCCCAATGCCACAAACTCGCGAACACATCCTGCTGTCCCGCCAAGTAGGCGTACCTTACATCGTAGTATTCATGAACAAATGCGACATGGTAGACGATGAAGAGTTGCTCGAACTGGTTGAAATGGAAATCCGTGACCTGCTCTCCCAATACGAGTTCCCAGGCGACGATATCCCAGTAATCAAAGGTTCCGCTAAAGAAGCTCTCGACAACCCAACTGGCGAATGGGCTCAAAAAGTTGTTGAACTGATGGACGCTGTTGACAACTACATCCCAACTCCTGAGCGCGCAACTGACAAGCCTTTCCTGATGCCAGTTGAGGACGTGTTCACAATCACTGGTCGTGGTACAGTTGCTACTGGCCGTGTAGAGCGCGGTATCGTTAAAGTCGGTGACCAAGTAGAAATCGTTGGTCTGGCTGAAGAAACTCGCTCCACAACTGTAACTGGTGTTGAGATGTTCCGCAAATTGCTGGATCAAGCTCAAGCTGGTGACAACATCGGTGCCCTGCTGCGCGGTGTTGAGCGTAAAGACATCGAGCGTGGACAATGCTTGGCGAAACCAGGTTCCGTTAAGCCTTACACCAAGTTCAAAGCAGAAGTTTACGTTCTGTCCAAAGAAGAGGGCGGACGTCACACTCCTTTCTTTGCTAACTACCGTCCACAATTCTACTTCCGTACAACTGACGTAACAGGTATCATCCAACTGCCAGAAGGCGTTGAAATGATTATGCCTGGCGACAACACTGAGTTCACCGTTGAACTGATCGCTCCAGTAGCGATGGAACAAGGTACTCGCTTCGCGATCCGCGAAGGTGGCCGTACAGTAGGCGCTGGCGTTGTAGCTTCTATCGACGCGTAAGATTTACTGATACGTACAAAAACCCGACAGCATTTGTTGTCGGGTTTTTCTTTTTGTATGACAGGGTCTCATCAATTTTCTGCATCGTTCCCATCAAAATGATTCAATAAGCCGGCGACTGGCCGTGTGCTACAATACGATCAGTGGATGGGGGATAGAGAAATGCAAAACAAGGAGAAGTTGTTGTTTTTCATGCTGATCGGCGTTGTCACGCTTTGGGGCTTGAACGTGGTAATGGTGAAATACCTCGCCACGTTTCCGCCGCTCTACGTTGCTGCGATTCGGATGACGGTAGCGGGAGTATGCCTGGCACCTATTATTTATAAATACAAAACGAATCTGCGTTTGAAAAAAGGCGACTGGCTGCTGATCGCGGGTGTGGGAGCCAGCTCGATTGCGCTGCACCAGATCACTCTGGCGGCAGGCGTCCAGACGACAACGGCAGGCAACGCTTCGCTGATTTTGGGGTTGAATCCTTTGGCGACAGCTTTGCTGGCGATGATCTTTCTCGGCGAAGCCATGTCGTGGCAAAAAGGGCTCGGTATTGGCGTAGGCTTTGCGGGAGTGCTGATTGTGGTCATTTCCCAGCACGGAGGTTTTCATATGAACGGCTGGGGCGACGCCATCATGTTTTTCTCCATGCTCATGTATGTAACAGGAGGCTTGCTGATCCGCAAGCTGGTTGTCCGCGGAGTGCCTGTGCTGCTGATTACGGCCTTGTCGCAAATGTTCGGGATCGTCTTTTTGTGGGCGGCAGCGCTCGTGCAACAGCCGGCATCGTACTATTTTTCCCTGGAGGTATCGCCGTTCCAGTGGCTGGTGATCTTCGTCTCAGGCGCACTTTCCACCGCGCTCGGCTCGGTCGGCTGGAACTACGGCATCCGCCAACTGGGAGCCAGCCGAACAGCCGTATTTTTGAACGGAATGCCAATGGCCAGCCTGCTGTTCGCCGCACTGTTTCTCGGAGAGCAACTGAAGCTCGTGCACGTGCTCGCGCTGTTTATGATTGTAGGTGGGGTGTACCTCGGTTCGCGCAATTTGGTTAAGCCGACCCCGGTTCCATCCAAAGCAGCTCCCGAACTAACGACAAAAGCGTAGGATATCCTACGCTTTTTCTTCTTGGTCCCACTTGTTCACCATATGATAAGCAGTCAAACGCAGCCGCTCAAAAATTTGTTCCCGAAGCTCGCCTTTCAGCCCGGTTTTGTCCATGGCGGTTTTCATACAAGCCAGCCAGGCTTCCGCTTGGACAGGGCCGATCGGAAAGCGCATGTGGCGTGCGCGCAGCATCGGATGCCCGTGGCGCTCTGTATAGAGAGCCGGGCCGCCGAGAAACTGTGTGAGAAACTGATATTGGCGTTCTTTTACTTCCGTGAAGTCTTCAGGGAAAAGGGGAGCAAGATCGGGGTGCCGGGCAACCAGATCGTAAAAGGCATCAACAAGACGAGCCAACGTATCGGCCCCGCCAATCATTTCATACGGAGTGCGAATGGCTTCAGACATACAGACAGCCTCCTTTGCTTAGACAGCTCATTCCTTAGTATAACGTCTTCTTTCTATTATAGATAGGACGGGAGGAAGTTGGCAGGTAATCCCGCTTGCCTTTCTGCCGGGAAATCAGTAATATGGACGAGGTGAGTCTTTCAGTAGGCTCGCGTGTACAAAAAATGTGCGGGAGACCAAGAAATCACTTGCGTTGCCCAGATATTTTTAGTACAATATTGAATGTTGGTCATGGACTTGCGATGATGTGGGAGGTTGCTGACACACCCGGCCCCTTTGCCATGACCGGGGTGCAGGATATTTCCACGGAGAAATGTCTGTTTAATAAATGGGCGAAAAAGGAGGGACTAAAATGGCAAAGCAAAAGATTCGTATTCGTTTGAAGGCGTATGATCACAAAATCCTCGATCAATCCGCAGAGAAAATCGTGGACACAGCGAAGCGTTCCGGAGCAAACGTATCCGGCCCAATCCCGCTTCCGACCGAGAAAGCAGTTTATACGATCCTGCGTGCGGTGCACAAGTACAAAGATTCTCGCGAGCAATTCGAGATGCGTACTCACAAACGTTTGATCGACATCTTGAACCCTACACCACAAACAGTAGATGCTTTGATGCGTCTGGATCTGCCATCCGGTGTAGACATCGAGATCAAACTGTAAGGTCCCAAAAAGCGATACACGCGCAGACGTTGTCTTGATAAGCGTGTTATACCAAGCAACAAACCCTTAAAATGGCACCCCTGCGCATCGGTGGGGACTTGATACAACATAAAAACGTTTTTTTACTGAAATAAGCACAGGAGGTGGCACAAATGACCAAAGGAATCTTAGGGAAAAAACTTGGCATGACTCAAGTTTTTGGTCCAAACGGAACAGCGATCGCTGTAACGGTTATCGAAGCAGGTTCTAACGTGGTTCTTCAAAAGAAAGATGTGGAGAACGATGGCTACGAAGCGATTCAAATCGGCTTCGAAGACAAAAAAGAACAGCGCGCTAACAAGCCGGAAAAAGGACATGCAGCAAAAGCTAACACTGCTCCTAAGCGCTTCATTCGCGAAATTCGCGGAGTTAACCTCGCTGATTACGAGGTTGGTCAAGAGTTGAAAGTAGACATTTTTGCCGAGGGAGACATCGTTGACGTGTCTGGCGTAACCAAGGGTAAAGGTTTCCAAGGTGCGATCAAACGTCACAACCAATCCCGCGGTCCTATGGCTCACGGTTCGCGCTACCATCGCGGTCCTGGTTCCATGGGTGCTGTCGCTCCAAACCGCGTTTTCAAAGGTCAAACCCTGCCAGGACAAATGGGTGGCGACAAGGTAACCATCCAAAATCTGGAAGTAATTAAAGTAGATGCTGCTCGCAACCTGATTCTCGTAAAAGGCTCCGTGCCTGGTCCGAAAAACAGTTGTGTACTGGTATCGACGGCAGTCAAGAAACACTAAGGAAAGGAGGAACTGACATGCCGAAAGTAGCTCTTTATAACCAAACTGGTTCTCAAGTTGGCGAAATCGAATTGGCAGATAGCGTATTCGGGATTGAGCCTAACAACGCTGTTCTGTACGATGCGATCGTGATGCAACAAGCATCCCAACGTCAAGGAACACACGATGTAAAGAACCGTTCTGAAGTACGTGGCGGTGGCCGCAAGCCATGGCGCCAAAAAGGTACAGGTCGCGCACGCCAAGGTTCCATTCGCTCTCCGCAATGGAAAGGTGGCGGTGTTGTATTCGGTCCAACTCCGCGCAAATACGGTTACAAACTGAACCGTAAAGTTCGCCGTCTGGCTCTGAAATCCGCACTGTCCGCGAAAGTACAAAACAACGAACTCCTGGTTCTGGATGCATTGAACTTCGCAGCTCCTAAAACCAAGGAAATGACCGCTGTTTTGAACAACCTGAAAGTAGATCGCAAAGTTCTGATCGTAACTTCCGAGTTCGATCAAAACGTAGCTCTCTCTTCCCGTAACATCCCAGGTGCTAAATTTGTAGATGCTGCAGGCATTAACGTTCTGGATCTGGTAGCGCATGACAAAGTAATCGTGACGAAAGACGCGGTTGCGAAAGTAGAGGAGGTGCTCGCATAATGAAGAGCCTTCATGACGTCCTTAAGCGCCCTGTCATTACCGAGCGCACCACTGATATGATGGCTGAGAAGAAGTACGTTTTCGAAGTACCTCTCAAAGCCAACAAAACCGAAATCAAGCAAGCTGTTGAAAAAGTGTTCGGCGTGAAAGTAGAAGCAGTTAACACTATCCGTGTCCCTGCTAAACCAAAACGCTACGGAAAATACTCCGGTTACACATCCGAGTGGAAGAAAGCAATCGTTAAGCTGACTGATGACAGCAAAGAACTGGCCTTCTACGAGGGAGTATAACCTCGACGACTACCGAAAAGGAGGGTATTAACATGGGTATCAAAAAGTTTAAACCGACTTCTCCTGGTCGTCGCCAAATGACGGTTTCTACTTTCGAGGAGATCACTACGTCGACTCCCGAAAAATCCTTGCTGGCGCCTCTTAGCAAAAAAGCTGGTCGCAACAACCAAGGTAGAATTACCGTACGTCATCAAGGTGGCGGTCATAAACGTAAATACCGTATTATCGACTTCAAGCGTAACAAAGACGGCATCGTAGGTCGCGTAGCTACTATCGAATACGATCCAAACCGTTCCGCTAACATCGCACTTATCAACTACGTTGATGGTGAAAAACGTTACATCCTCGCTCCTCACAACCTGAAAGTTGGAGATGAGATCATTTCCGGAGCAGATGCCGACATCAAAATCGGTAACGCGCTGCCGCTGGAAAAAATCCCGGTAGGTACTACCATCCACAACATCGAGCTGAAACCAGGCAAAGGTGGCCAACTGGTTCGCGCTGCTGGTGCTTCCGCTCAACTGTTGGGTCGTGATGGTGAGTTCGTAATCGTTCGCCTGTCTTCCGGTGAGACTCGCCGCATCCACAACGTATGCCGCGCTACTATCGGTCAAGTAGGTAACCTCGATCACGAACTGCTGAACATCGGTAAAGCAGGACGTTCCCGCTGGTTGGGTATTCGTCCAACTGTTCGCGGTAGCGTAATGAACCCGAACGATCACCCACACGGTGGTGGTGAAGGTCGCGCTCCAATCGGTCGTAAAGCACCTGTTACTCCTTGGGGTAAACCAACCCTGGGTCTCAAGACTCGCAAGAAGAAGAACAAGTCCGACCAATACATCATCCGCCGCCGCAAGAAGTAAGGTAGGCTGATACAATAACCGAACGCCTTTGGCGAAGGGAGGTTCACTAATGGGACGTAGCTTAAAAAAGGGTCCTTTCGTGGATGACCACTTGATGAAAAAAGTTGACGAGCAAAATGAAAAGAACGAGAAACGCGTGATCAAAACCTGGTCTCGTCGTTCCACCATCTTCCCTGAGTTCGTAGGACACACGTTTGCTGTATACGATGGTCGCAAACATGTTCCAGTATACGTATCGGAAGACATGGTTGGTCACAAATTGGGTGAGTTCGCACCAACTCGTACCTTCAAGGGTCACGTCGACAACGACAAGAAATCCAAGAAGCGCTAATTTTCTCTTGACAGAGAGGAGGTACAAAGATGGAAGCAAGAGCAGTTGCTCGCAATATTCGCATTGCGTCTCGTAAAGTCCGCCTGGTGGTTGACTTGATTAGAGGCAAGCAAGTAGGTGAAGCGTTGGCGATCTTGAAACACACGCCAAAAGCAGCTTCTCCAGTTGTTGAAAAGCTCCTGAAGTCGGCTATTGCAAACGCTGAGCACAACTACGAAATGGATCCAAACAGCCTGGTAGTTAGCAAAATCTTCGTGGACCAAGGTCCTACGTTGAAGCGTTTCCGTCCGCGCGCTATGGGTCGCGCAAGCCGCATCCATAAACGCACTAGCCACATCACAGTGGTACTAAACGAGAAATAAGGAGGGATTACGTGTGGGTCAAAAGGTAAGCCCGGTAGGTCTTCGGATCGGTGTCATTCGTGACTGGGAGTCCAAATGGTACGCTGACAAGGACTTCGCAACTCTGTTGCACGAAGACTTGAAAATCCGCAAGTTTGTAAAAGGGCGTCTGAAAGATGCTGCTGTATCCACTATCGAAATCGAACGCGCAGCTAATCGCGTGAACGTAACGATTCACACCGCTAAGCCTGGTATGGTAATTGGTAAAGGTGGGGCAGAGGTAGAAATTCTGCGCAAATCCTTGACTGATTTGACTGGCAAACGCGTTCATATCAATATCAACGAAGTAAAACGTCCGGATCTGGATGCTACTCTGGTAGCTGAAAACATCGCTCGTCAATTGGAAAACCGCATTTCTTTCCGTCGTGCGCAAAAGCAATCGATCACTCGTACGCTGCGTGCAGGTGCTAAAGGTATCAAAACCTTGGTAAGCGGTCGTCTTGGCGGCGCGGACATCGCACGTTCTGAAGGTTACAGCGAAGGTACTGTTCCGCTTCACACTCTGCGTGCCGACATCGACTACGGTACTGCTGAAGCTCATACCACATATGGTCGCATCGGTGTAAAAGTGTGGATCTACCGTGGAGAAGTCCTTCCAGCGAGAAAGAACGTCGCTACTGAGGAAGGAGGCAAGTAATCATGTTGACGCCAAAACGCGTGAAACACCGTAAACAACACCGCGGGAAAATGGCTGGTAACGCAAAAGGCGGTACTACTGTTGCGTTCGGTGAATACGGATTGCAAGCATTGGAGCCATCTTGGGTAACTAACCGTCAGATCGAGGCTGCTCGTATCGCGATGACTCGTTACATCAAGCGTGGCGGTAAAGTGTGGATTAAAATCTTCCCTGACAAACCAATTACACAAAAGCCGCTCGAAGTACGGATGGGTTCCGGTAAAGGTTCTCCTGAGAAATGGGTAGCGGTAGTGAAGCCAGGCAAGATCATGTTCGAACTTGCTGGCGTATCTGAAGAAGTCGCTCGCGAAGCTATGCGTCTTGCTATGCACAAGCTGCCTATCAAATGCAAATTCGTGAAGCGTGAAGAAGTGGGTGGTGACGCACATGAAGGCTAATGAGTTCCGCAATTTGACCACTGCCGAGATCGAACAAAACGTCGCTTCTTTGAAAGAAGAGTTGTTCAACCTTCGTTTCCAGTTGGCTACAGGTCAACTCGAAACCACATCTCGCATCAAACAAGTGCGTAAGGATATTGCTCGTGCGAAAACCATCCTGCGCCAGAGAGAATTGGGAATCGGCTAATTAAAGGAAGGAGGTTTGAACGATGACCGCAGAACGCAATATGCGTCGATCCGTTGTAGGTCGCGTTGTTTCCGACAAAATGGATAAAACCATTGTTGTGCTTGTTGAAACTTACAAGACACACCCGTTGTACGGCAAACGCGTGAAATACTCCAAAAAGTTCAAGGCTCACGACGAGAACAATACGGCAAAAGTGGGCGACATCGTAGAGTTGATGGAAACTCGTCCTTTGTCCAAAGATAAACGTTTCCGTTTGGTACGTATCGTCGAAGAGGCAGTAATCGTATAAGTCAGATTTTCGGATATCAAATCCGAAAGGAGGAACAGTAAATGATCCAAACTCAGACGAGATTGGCTGTTGCTGACAACTCCGGTGCAAAGGAACTCATGTGCATCAAGGTTCTGGGTGGTTCCGGTCGCAAAACGGCGAACATCGGTGATGTTATCGTGTGCTCCGTAAAATCCGCTACACCCGGCGGCGTTGTCAAGAAAGGTCAAGTAGTTAAAGCAGTTGTAGTTCGCACTGTAAGCGGCGTTCGTCGTCAAGATGGTTCTTACATCCGTTTTGATGAAAATGCAGCGGTAGTCATCAAGGAAGATAAGTCCCCACGTGGTACTCGTATCTTTGGACCAGTAGCTCGTGAGCTCCGCGACAAAGATTTCATGAAGATCATCTCTCTGGCTCCAGAGGTTATCTAATTGAACGGAAAAACTCAGGCAGTTTGTTCGATAGGAGGTGCACCAGGCGATGCACGTTAAAAAAGGCGACACTGTTATCGTAATTGCGGGCAAAGATAAAGGCAAAAAAGGTCGCGTTCTCGCTGCTTATCCGAAGAAAGAACGCGTTCTGGTTGAAGGTATCAACCTCGTGAAGAAACACAGCCGTCCGTCCCAAGCTAACCCGCAAGGTGGCATTGTGACTCAAGAAGCAGCGATTCACGTTTCCAACGTATCTTTGATCGATCCGAAGTCCGGAAAAGCTACTCGCATCGGTTACAAAGTTTTGGATAACGGTAAGAAAGTTCGGTACGCGAAAAAGTCTGGCGAAGTACTCGACAAGTAGTCAGGTTGGAAAGGAGGATATCCTAGATGGCAACAAGATTGAAAGAAAAGTACACAAAAGAAATCGTGCCTAGCCTGATGAGCAAGTTCAACTACACTTCCATCATGCAAGTGCCGAAGGTTGAAAAGATCATCATCAATATGGGTGTTGGCGAAGCGGTAGGTAACGCTAAAACCTTGGATGCTGCGGTTGAAGACCTGCAAACTATTGCTGGACAAAAACCTGTAGTAACTCGCGCAAAGAAATCCATCGCTGGTTTCAAACTGCGTGAAGGTATGCCGATCGGTGCGAAGGTTACCCTGCGCGGCGAGCGTATGTACCACTTCCTCGACAAATTGATGAACGTATCTCTTCCGCGTGTTCGTGACTTCCGTGGAATCTCTTCCAAGGCATTTGACGGTCGCGGTAACTACACACTTGGTCTGAAGGAACAACTGATCTTCCCTGAGATCGAGTACGATAAAATTGACAAAGTTCGCGGTATGGACATCGTAATTGTTACTTCCGCGAAAACGGATGAAGAAGCTCGTGAGCTGCTGACTCAAATGGGTATGCCATTCCGTAAATAAACCCACTCGTAAGGAGGGAAGAATGTGGCAAAGAAATCTATGATTATCAAGCAACAGCGGCAGCCGAAGTTTGCAGTGCGCGCGTACACTCGTTGCGAGCGTTGCGGACGTCCGCACTCCGTATTGCGCAAATTCAAACTCTGCCGTATTTGCTTCCGTGAACTTGCTTATAAAGGTCAAATTCCAGGCGTGAAAAAAGCAAGCTGGTAATTTGAAACGGGAAGGAGGTTTTCTCTCATGGTTATGACTGATCCAATCGCAGATATGTTGACACGTATTCGTAACGCTAACATGGTTCGCCACGAGAAAGTGGAGATCCCAGCGTCCACCATCAAGAAGGAAATCGCGCGCATTCTGAAAGAAGAAGGCTTCATCCGCGATGCGGAGTTTGTTGAGGACAACAAACAAGGAATCATCCGCGTATTCCTGAAATACGGTGCGAACAACGAGCGCGTTATCACAGGTCTGAAACGTATCTCCAAACCAGGACTTCGTGTGTATGCGAAAAACAACGAAGTACCTAAAGTTTTGGGTGGCCTCGGTTGCGCGATCATCTCCACATCCAACGGTGTTATGACTGACAAGCAAGCTCGTCAAGCTCATGTTGGCGGAGAAGTTCTTGCATACGTTTGGTAATTAACAGAATGTAAAAAAGCACAGGAGGTGCACCACATGTCTCGTGTCGGTAGAAAACCGATCGTGGTACCTGCAGGCGTTACCCTCACTCTGAACGGAACTGAGCTGACGGTAAAGGGCCCTAAGGGTCAACTCGTTCGTAACTTCCATGAAGATATCAAAATCAACATTTCTGAAAACGAAGTTGTTGTAGAGCGTCCAAGCGACAACAAACTTCACCGCTCCCTGCACGGTACAACTCGTGCGCTGGTTGCCAACATGGTAAAAGGCGTATCCGAAGGCTTCACTCGTACTCTGGAGCTCGTCGGTGTAGGTTACCGTGCTGCGAAAAGCGGTAACGGCGTTACTCTTTCTCTTGGTTTCTCCCACCCAGTGGAAGTTACTCCAGAAGCGGGTATCGAAATCGATGTACCAAACCAAACCACTCTGGTGGTAAAAGGCATCAACAAAGAGCGCGTTGGTCAAGTTGCTGCTGAAATTCGTTCGCTGCGCAAACCTGAGCCATACAAAGGCAAAGGTATCAAGTACAGCGATGAAGTGGTTCGTCGTAAAGAAGGTAAAAAAGGTAAATAAGCTTCTAGCTTCATGAGAAAGGAGGCCGCTTAATGTTTACGAAAGCTGATAAAAACAAAGCTCGGAAAAAACGTCACCTGCGTATCCGCAAACGCGTGATTGGTTCTGCTATCCGTCCGCGTCTGAACGTATTCCGTTCTTCTAAGCACATCTACGCTCAACTGATCGATGATGCAACTGGCGTAACACTGGCATCTGCATCTTCTCTCGATAAAGAGCTGGGCCTGAAAAATGGCGCTAACGTGGAAGCTGCTGCGGCTGTTGGTACATTGATCGCTAAGCGTGCACAAGAAAAAGGTGCGACTGAAGTGATTTTTGACCGCGGTGGTTACATCTATCATGGACGTATTAAAGCACTGGCAGAAGCAGCTCGCGAAGCTGGTCTGCAATTCTAACAACAAGGAGGGTAAGGAATGCGTATCGACCCTAGCAAATTAGAGCTCGAAGAAAAAGTAGTCGCTGTTAACCGCGTAGCTAAGACGGTTAAAGGTGGACGTCGCATGAGCTTCAGCGCCCTGGTTGTTGTGGGAGACCGTAACGGCCACGTAGGTGCTGGTATGGGTAAAGCTCAAGAAGTTCCAGACGCCATTCGCAAAGCGATTGACGACGCTAAGAAAAAATTGATCCGTGTACCGCTGAGAGGAACGACTGTTCCACACGAAGTTATGTGCCAATTCGGTGCAGGTAAAGTTCTCATCAAGCCTGCTGCCCCTGGTACTGGTGTTATCGCTGGCGGACCTGTTCGTGCCGTTCTCGAACTGGCTGGTGTAGGCGATATCTTGAGTAAGTCTCTTGGTTCCAACAATCCTATCAACATGGTCAACGCTACGCTGGAAGGCCTCGGCCGTCTGAAAACAGCGGAAGATGTCGCGAAACTGCGCGGTAAGACTGTTGACGAGTTGTTGGGTTAATAAGGAGGGAATGAACATGGCAAAATTGCAAATCACCCTCAAACGCAGCCTGATCGGTCGCACTGTAGACCAACAAGATACCGTAAAAGCTCTGGGTCTTCGCAAAATCAACTCCACTGTAGTGAAGGAAGACAACGCTGCAATCCGTGGAATGATTTTCAAAGTGAAGCACTTGGTTGAAGTGAAAGAAGTAGAAGCATAACCCTACATCTCAATTAGTTAGGAGGTGCAACGTATGAAATTGCATGAACTGCAACCTGCAGAAGGATCCCGTCACACTCGTAAGCGCATCGGTCGCGGTATCGGTAGCGGTACTGGCAAAACTGCTGGTAAAGGTCACAAAGGTCAAAACGCTCGTTCCGGCGGCGGAGTTCGCCTTGGTTTCGAGGGTGGTCAAAACCCATTGTACCGTCGTCTGCCTAAGCGCGGTTTCACTAACATCAGCCGCAAAGAATTTGCGATTGTTAGCCTGGACGCGCTGAACCGTTTCGAAGAGGGTACTGTAGTAACACCTGAGCTGTTGAAAGAAACTGGTGTTATCAGCGCGCTGCGCGACGGTGTTAAGGTTCTTGCTAACGGTGAACTGACTGTGAAGCTGACTGTGAAAGCTCACAAGTTCTCCGGAGCTGCTGCTGAGAAGATCGCTCAAGTCGGTGGAACAACCGAGGTGATCTAATGTTAGCGTCCTTAACTAACATTTTTAAGATTGGCGACTTGCGTCGTAAGATCCTGTTTACTCTCATGATGTTGGTCGTCTTCCGGATCGGTAGCTTTGTACCGGTTCCTAACGTAAACGTCGAGCTGTTTCAGCAGAACACAAACCACTTGTTGGGCTTGTTGAACACCTTCTCTGGTGGAGCACTGCAAAACTTCTCGATTTTTGCCATGGGTATCATGCCATATATTACGGCATCGATCATCATGCAACTGATGTCGATGGATGTTGTGCCTAAGCTGACGCAATGGGCACGCGAAGGGGAAGTTGGCCGTCGCAAGATCGCTACTGTTACCCGTTACGCGACAATCGTCCTCGGTTTGATTCAGTCTGTAGGGATGACAATCGGCTTCAATAATATGGCGCCTGGCCTGCTCAACGACACTTCCGTTGGCAGCTATGCACTCATCGCGTTGACACTGACGGCTGGGACCGCATTCATGATGTGGATGGGGGAACAGATTACGGAGAAGGGAATCGGTAACGGGATTTCGATCCTGATCGTGGCCGGGATCGTCGCTAACATTCCAACTGGAATTTCGACGATTTACACCACACAGTTCGGTGATCCTTCTCAGAACATCTTCTTCAGCATCGTCAAAGTTGTGATCATTCTGCTGGTGATCCTCGCTATTATTGTCGGGGTTATCTTTATGCAGCAAGGTATCCGCAAAATTCCAGTGCAATACGCGAAGCGAGTGGTTGGACGTAAAATGTACGGTGGTCAATCCACACACATTCCGCTGAAAATCAACTCTGCCGGTGTTATTCCTGTAATCTTTGCCGTCTCGCTGGTACTGTTCCCGTCGACAATCGCGCAGTTCTGGGTGGATTCATCCGGAACTGGGTTCGCCAACTGGATCTATCGCAACTTCCAAGTGAACGAACCGTTGGGAATGACGTTGTACGCTATCTTGATTCTCGGTTTCACCTACTTCTACACATTTGTTCAGATAAACCCTGTGCAAATGGCTGAAAACATGAGAAAAAATGGCGGTTACATTCCTGGTATCCGACCCGGTAAAAACACTGAGGTTTACATTACTCGTACACTAAACCGTCTAACATTGGCTGGCGCATTGTTCTTGATGGCAATTGCTATTTTGCCATTCTTCTTCAGTAAGCTGGCTAACCTGCCGCAGCAGATTTACATCGGCGGCACTTCGCTCTTGATTGTGATTGGGGTAGCCCTTGACACAATGAAGCAGATCGAAAGCCAGATGATCAAACGCCATTACCAAGGGTTTATCAAGTAATGACTTAGATGTTTACAGAAAAGCCTCTGTAGCTTTTCTTTATGGGACGGAGGGAATGGACGTGAATATAATTCTGATGGGGCTGCCTGGTGCCGGTAAAGGAACACAGGCAGAACGTATCGTAAAAGAGTTTGACATCCCGCACATTTCGACTGGCGACATGTTCCGGGCAGCGGTTAAAAACGAAACGCCGCTCGGACTGCAAGCCAAATCCTTTATGGATAAAGGTTTGCTTGTTCCCGATGAAGTAGTCATCGGAATTGTGCGGGAGCGCCTCTCGATGGACGACTGCGCAAAGGGATTCCTGCTCGACGGATTTCCGCGCACGGTTCCACAGGCAGAAGCGTTGACAGCTACCCTCAAAGAGCTGGGACGCGAAATCGATCATGTGATTAACATCAACGTTCGTCGCGAGCAATTGATTGAACGTCTGACCGGTCGCTGGATCTGCCCTGTATGTGGAGCTAGCTATCACACGATGTTCAATCCTCCAAAAGAGGCTGGCGTGTGTGACAAAGATGGTGGTAAGCTGTATCAGCGTGATGACGACAAGATCGAAGTGGTAACACAGCGCCTTGATGTCAACATCGCTCAGACTCAGCCACTCATCGACTACTACTCCGCACAGGAACTCCTGCGAGATATCGATGGGGAACAAGATATCCAGGTAGTGTTTGCGGAAATTAAGTCATTGCTAAGAGGGTAATTGCCGAATGATTATCCTGAAGTCGAAAGCAGAACTTGAGGTTATGCGCGAAGCTGGTCGTATCGTCGCACTCACCCATCAAGAGCTGGCCAAGGCGATCAAGCCTGGTGTCACGACAAAGCAGCTAGACGAAATTGCCGAGACATTTATTCGTAGCATGGGAGCAGTTCCATCATTTAAAGGCTACGGTGGCTTTCCAGGTAGTATCTGTGCTTCAGTCAATGAAGAACTCGTACACGGGATCCCAGGGAAACGGGCGTTGCAAGAAGGAGACATCATCAGCATCGACATCGGTGCCCAGTTCCAAGGGTACCATGGAGACTCCGCTTGGACGTATCCGGTCGGCAAAATTTCAGCGGAAAATGAAAAGCTGTTGCGGGTAACGGAAGAATCGCTGTTCAAGGGGCTTGAAAAAGCTGTTCCTGGCGGACGGTTGTCCGATATCTCCCACGCCATTCAAGTTCACGCAGAAGCTGCCGGCTTCACACTCGTCCGCGAGTATGTGGGGCATGGGATTGGGCAAAACTTGCACGAAGATCCGCAGGTTCCTAACTACGGCCCGCCTGATCGGGGTCCACGGTTAAAACCAGGCATGGTGTTGGCAATTGAGCCAATGGTAAATGCCGGCGAACGTTATGTCCGCACATTGGAGGACAATTGGACGGTAGTAACATTGGATCGGAAAACATGTGCTCATTTTGAACACACCATCGCGATTACGGAAGATGGCTATGAGATTTTTACACGAACATAAAGCGGGAGTTCCGAGTGATTCGGGATTGTCGTCCAACGTGTCGACGATAAGTTCGTTGTGTGATCGTTTCGCAAAACTCATGGTCCGACTGAAGAGCAGAAGAAAGGAGAGTTTACCATGGCAAAAGATGATGTAATTGAGGTAGAAGGCACAGTAATTGAGCCTTTGCCGAACGCTATGTTTCGAGTAGAATTGGAGAATGGACACAAAGTCCTCGCTCACGTCTCCGGAAAAATCCGCATGCACTTTATCCGTATCCTGCCGGGGGATAAAGTAACTGTTGAACTGTCGCCGTACGACTTGACCCGCGGACGTATTACGTACCGCTATAAATAGTAAGCAAAACCCCTAGAAAAGGGAGGCAAGAACCATGAAAGTGAGACCTTCGGTTAAACCGATCTGCGAGAAATGCAAGGTTATCCGTCGTAAAGGTAACGTAATGGTTATTTGTGAAAATCCTAAGCATAAGCAAAAACAAGGGTAAACAAGGAGGTGCTTTTGACACATGGCACGTATTGCAGGCGTAGACTTGCCGCGCGAAAAACGCGTTGAAGTTGCTCTTACCTACATTTTTGGTATTGGCCGCCCCACGTCTCAAAAAATTCTGTCCGCTACTGGCGTAGATGTGAACACTCGTGTTCGCGATCTGACAGAAGAAGAAGTTAGCAAACTGCGTGAGTACATCGACAAGAACGTGAAGGTGGAAGGCGATCTCCGTCGTGAGATCTCCCTGAACATCAAACGTCTGATGGAAATCGGATGCTTCCGTGGAATCCGTCACCGTCGTGGACTGCCAGTTCGCGGTCAACGTTCTAAAACAAATGCTCGTACACGTAAAGGCCCACGTCGTACAGTAGCTAACAAGAAGAAGTAAAGGAGGGTAAACTGACATGGCGAAAAGAAAACAGGCTACAGCAACTCGTACCCGTCGTCGTGATCGCAAGAATGTTGAAGTCGGCGTAGCGCACATCCGCTCCACATTCAACAACACGATTGTAACCATCACAGATCCACACGGTAACGCGATCTCTTGGTCCAGCGCTGGTTCCCTCGGCTTCAAAGGCTCCCGTAAAAGCACTCCGTTTGCTGCGCAAATGGCTGCTGAAGCGGCTGCACGTGTTGCTATGGAACATGGCATGCGTTCCCTTGAAGTATCGGTAAAAGGCCCAGGTGCTGGTCGTGAAGCAGCGATCCGTTCCCTGCAAGCAACTGGTCTTGAAGTGAACATGATTAAAGACGTGACGCCAATTCCGCACAACGGTTGCCGTCCACCAAAACGTCGCCGCGTGTAACTGGTTTATATTGTTCAGAACATGTCCATACTAGAATGGTAAATTCTGATTTATAGCTTGTCATGCACGCAAACGGTAAACCGCCGGGGAAATTCCTGAGTGGGCACGTATGCGGCCCACCCAAGGATTTCGACGTTTTGAAGGAGGGTTTGTTTAATGATAGAAATAGAAAAACCAAAAATCGAGGTTGTGGAAGTTAGCGACGACAACTCGTATGGAAAATTTGTTGTAGAACCTCTGGAGCGCGGATACGGAACTACCCTTGGCAACTCGCTGAGACGGATTCTTCTTTCGTCCTTGCCAGGCGCGGCAGTTCGTACTGTTCAAATCGACGGGGTTCTTCACGAGTTCTCTACGGTAGAAGGCGTCGTTGAAGATGTAACCGAGATCATCCTGAACATCAAAGGCTTGGCGCTGAAGATCCATTCCGATGAAGAAAAAGTAATCGAGATCGATGCAGAAGGCGAAGGCGTTGTCAAAGCGGGGGATATCCGTGCTGACAGTGATGTGGAGGTCTTAAACCCTGATCTTCATATTGCAACGTTGGCCAATGGCGGTCGTCTGCATATCCGCATGACAGCTGGACGTGGTCGTGGTTATGTTCAATCAGATGGAAACAAGTCCGAGGATCTGCCTATTGGTGTGATTCCGATTGATTCGATCTATACGCCGATCAAGCGCGTTAACTATCAAGTGGAAAATACCCGCGTAGGGCAAATGACCAACTACGATAAGTTGACACTTGAGGTTTGGACTAACGGCAGCATCAGTCCGGAAGAAGCCGTAAGTCTCGGCGCAAAAATCATGACGGAGCACTTGAACCTGTTTGTCGGTCTGACCGATGAGGCGAAAGATGCTGAGATCATGGTTGAAAAAGAGGAAGACAAGAAAGAAAAAGTGTTGGAGATGACTATCGAAGAGCTGGATCTTTCTGTTCGTTCCTACAACTGCTTGAAGCGTGCCGGTATCAATACCGTGCAAGAGCTGACGCAGAAGACCGAAGAGGACATGATGAAAGTCCGCAACCTGGGTCGCAAATCTCTGGAAGAAGTGCAGGAAAAGCTGGCTGAACTCGGCCTGTCCCTGCGTAGCGACGACTAGAGTAGCAAACCCTGACAAGCAGGCTTTCGTTCTCTCGAGTCTGTCCCCTTTTAGGGAGAGTACAGATCTGGCTTCCCGACAGTAGAGTTTTCTACGTAGTGTTGCCAGCTTGAAAAGGGAGGTAAAGACATGGCATACCGTAAATTGGGTCGTCGTAGTGCAGCTCGTAAAGCGTTGTTCCGCGACTTGGTAACTGACCTAATCATCAACGAGCGCATCGAAACTACAGAGATGAAGGCGAAAGAACTGCGCCCAATCGCTGAGAAAATGGTTACGCTCGCGAAACGCGGCGATCTGCATGCTCGTCGTCAAGTTGCTGCTTTCGTTCGCAAAGAAGTTGCGAATGCAGAAGGTCGCGATGCTGTACAAAAACTGTTCGATGAAATCGCGCCTCGCTTCAAAGAGCGCAACGGTGGATACACTCGTATCCTGAAAGCCGGCCCTCGCCGCGGCGACGCTGCTCCGATGGCGTACATCGAATTCGTTTAATAATGGATAGAAATTGGTCGTTTTACATGGGGAGCGAGACACAACCTCGATACCGGTAATAGACCGTGAAAAGGGTGGGGGCAGATCTGGTCATAGGCTGGACTCTGATTCAACCCTTTTTTTCTTTCTATAAGGAGAAATCCTGCTAGTCTGCGAAGGCTGGGGAGGATGTGGATGCCTCATGAATGAAGAGAACCTGCTGGCACTGCAAGATGTTTCCTATACCTATGATGACGAGAATGGCAGCCGTGTCCCGGTATTGAAGGACGTCGACCTGACCATTCAAAAAGGTTCCTTTGTGTCTGTATTGGGCCATAACGGTTCAGGCAAGTCTACGATGGCGAAGCTGATGAACGCTTTGCTGCTGCCTGAGGGCGGCAAAGTTCTCGTCAGCGGAATGGATACGTCCCAAGGAGAACTGGTGTGGGAGATACGCCGCCATGTAGGCATGGTCTTTCAAAACCCTGACAATCAGATTGTCGGGGCAACAGTCGAAGATGATGTGGCTTTTGGGCTTGAAAACATGGGTGTCGAGCCTGAGCAGATGCGACAGCGTATTGATGAAGCACTGGCCTCGGTAGGGATGGAGCCGTATTTGCTGGCGCAGCCGCACCGGCTGTCAGGTGGACAAAAGCAGCGCGTGGCGATCGCAGGCATTATGGCGATGCGGCCATCGGTCATCATCCTGGACGAAGCGACGGCTATGCTCGATCCCCAGGGCAGGCAGGAAGTGCTGCAACTGGTCAGACGGCTGAATCGCGACGAAGGGATCACCATCATCAACATTACCCATTTTCCCGAAGAAGCGGTCTATTCGGACAAGGTCGTTGTGATGAATGCCGGAGAAGTTCTGATGGAAGGGCCGCCTGGTGACGTGTTCAACCAGGTAGAACGTTTGAAAGCGGTAGGGCTGGATGTGCCATTTGCCGTCCGCCTCCGACACATGTTGGCTTCCAAAGGGATTGATCTACCGTTTGTACTGCACCAAGAGGAGCTGGTGGAGCACGTATGCAGATTACTTTTGACCAGGTAAGCCATATTTACGCAAAAGGAACACCGTTTGAGCGTGTAGCCTTGCACGACATCTCGTTTACGATTCCATCCGGTTCGTTTGTAGGGATTATCGGGCAGACCGGCTCTGGCAAGTCTACGCTGATCCAGCATTTGAACGGCTTGCTTTTGCCTAGCGCTGGGAAAATTACCTTGGGCGACACGGTTATCACCTCGAAGCAGCGTTTGCCTCACGAGCAAAGGCGAAACATCGGGCTTGTTTTCCAATATCCGGAGCATCAACTGTTTGAGGAAACGGTGGCGAAAGACGTTGCCTTCGGACCTTCGAACTTCGATTTGCCGGAAGCGATGGTAGACGCCCGCGTGAGAGAGGCTCTTGAAATCGTTGGACTGGATTACGAAAAAGTCAAGGACCGTTCGCCTTTTCATATGAGTGGCGGACAAATGCGCCGTGTCGCGTTGGCGGGAGTTCTGGCCATGCAGCCAAAAGTGCTTGTATTGGACGAGCCGACGGCAGGGTTGGACCCGATGGGACGTCAGTTGATTCTCGAAGCGATCTACCGCATTCATCAGGAGCAAAAGCTGACGACGCTATTGGTCACTCACAGCATGGAGGAGGCGGCGAGGTATGCCGACTATATGCTGGTGCTGGCACAGGGCACGGTAGCCTTGCAGGGCAAGCCGGATGAAGTCTTCATGCAGGCAGAACGCCTCCGCGAGCTCGCTTTGGATGTGCCGGAGACAGTCGCTTTTGTGTCGAGGCTGAATCAATTGCTGCCGGACGAGGAAAGTCTGCCAAGCTCCGTTTATCGGGAGGAAGAGTTGCTTGCCCATCTGCTGGAACGACTGGCCGTACCGAAGGAGGGCTAGGCATGCTGCAGAATATTGCCATTGGTCAATACGTACCTGGGCATTCCTTTTTACATCGCGCGGATCCGCGAAGCAAACTGCTCTTTATCATTCTTTTTGCCACGCTCGTCTTTCTGGCTAACAATACGCTCACTTATGCAGTATTGGTCGCCTTTACCCTGTATGCCGGACTGCTCTCCAGGCTGTCGCTTGGGTACATCCTGAAAAGCTTGAAGCCGGTATGGATCTTGATCGTCTTTACCGTCGTCCTGCACATTTTCCTGACAAAAGGCGGCGAGGTGTACTTCCAGTGGGGCTGGTTCACAGTCGAGGAACGCGGGGTGCAGCAAGCGATCTTCATTTCCTTGCGCTTGGGGCTTCTGGTAGTGATTAGCTCGCTGCTGACACTGACCACGTCTCCGATCGATTTGACGGAAGGACTGGAGCGTCTGCTCGGGCCGTTTAGCCGGATTGGCGTTCCGGTGCACGATATCGCCCTGATGATGTCGATTGCGATCCGTTTCATTCCGACCCTGATGGAAGAGACGGATAAAATCATCAAGGCGCAGACTGCCAGGGGAGCCAATTTTACGAGCGGAAGTCTCGTCAAGCGAGCGCAAAACCTGATTCCGATCGCGATCCCGCTGTTCGTCAGCGCGTTTCGCCGGGCAGAGGATCTCGCTTTGGCGATGGAAGCGCGCGGCTATCGCGGCGGAGTCGGGCGGACCAGGCTGCACAAGCTGGCGTTTTCATGGCGAGATGCCGGAATGGCGGTCGCCGGAGTCTTGCTCGCGATTGCGATTGGGTGGTGGCGTGCATGAAGCGGTTGCGCTGTGTTTTGGGATACGATGGAACAGACTTCAGCGGGTTTCAGGTGCAGCCCGATCAGGTGACGGTGCAGGGAGAGATCGAAGCCGCTCTGAAACGAATCACAGGGGAGGATATCCAAATCCACGGTTCGGGTCGTACCGATGCCGGTGTGCACGCGCGCGGACAGGTGATTCATTTTGATACGAACAGCCACATCCCGTTGGACAAGTGGCGGTTTGTGCTCAATAATCAACTGCCTGATGCGATCGTGATCCGGTCTGTAGAAGAGGTGGCAGAGTCTTTTCACGCCCGTTTTGACGTGCGGGTGAAGGAGTATCGGTATTGCATCGACAACAACCCTGTGGCGGATGTATTTCGCCATCGCTATGCCGACCACATCCGCTTTCCGCTGGACGTGGAGGCGATGCAGCAGGCGGCCCGTCATTTGGTCGGAGAGCACGATTTTACGTCCTTTTGCTCGGCGAAGACATTTGTCGAGGACAAGGTGCGAACCGTGTATAGCCTGACTGTGGAGCGCTCTGGCGGCGAAGTGTGGGTAACGTGCCGCGGCAACGGTTTTTTGTACAACATGGTGCGCATTATTGTGGGCACCTTGGTGGAGGTCGGGCAAGGCAAACGCCATCCCGATGAGCTGAAAAAAATCCTTGCGGCACGTGATCGGGAGATGGCAGGAAAGACAGCGCCAGCCAAAGGTTTGACCATGTGGGAAGTCGTCTATTAGCAGACGGATTTCCAACTATTAGACCAGGTGGAGGCACTTGACTACGAGACTGCGATGTAGTACGATATTCCTTGGTATTTTAACCCCGCCTAGCCCCACTCTAGCCCCGGGATTGAAAGACAAGATCGTGATTAATGGAACACCTGGAAGAGTTGCTCACCCGTTAACAGCAATTATCTTCCATTGCAAGTTTCGGCTGTTTTGGTTATAAGTAGATGGACATGTAAAGGTAAGATATTTAGGAGGGACAAAAATGCGTACCACATATATGGCGAAACCGCTCGAAGTTGAGCGCAAATGGTACATCGTTGACGCAGAAGGCCAAACGCTGGGCCGTCTGGCAAGCGAAGTAGCTTCTATCCTGCGCGGCAAATTGAAACCTGAATTCACTCCACACGTTGACGCTGGCGATTTCGTAATCGTAATCAACGCTGACAAAGTGAAATTGACTGGTAACAAGCTGCAAGACAAAATCTACTACACTCACTCCCTGTATCCAGGCGGTCTGAAAAAGACTACTGCTGGCGACATGCTGAACAAAAAACCAGCTCGTATGTTCGAACTGGCTGTAAAAGGCATGCTGCCTAAAAACAGCTTGGGACGTCAAATGTTCACTAAGCTGAAAGTTTACGCTGGCACTGAGCATCCTCATGCAGCACAAAAACCAGAAGTTTGGCAAATTCGCGGTTAAGGTAAAGGGAGGAAATATACGTGGCACAAGTACAATACTACGGTACAGGTCGTCGTAAGCACTCCGTAGCACGTGTTCGCCTGGTTCCAGGTGAAGGTCGCATTGTGATTAACAAACGTGAAATGGATACTTACTTTGGTTTGGAAACACTGAAATTGATCGTAAAACAACCACTCGTTCTGACTGAAACTCTCGGTCGTTACGATGTACTGGTTAACGTAAACGGCGGCGGAACAACTGGCCAAGCTGGTGCAATCCGTCACGGCGTTGCTCGCGCTCTGCTGAAAGCAGATCCAGAACTGCGCGGCGCTCTGAAACGCGCTGGCTTCCTGACTCGCGACCCTCGCATGAAAGAACGTAAAAAATACGGCTTGAAAGCAGCTCGTCGCGCACCTCAATTCTCCAAACGCTAATATTTACGTTTGCCAAGGCTCTCGAACTTTACGGTTCGGGAGCCTTTTTGCGCTATTTGGAAAAACGTTGCAAAAAGCACGAACCGTTGCACGTAGCAAGCCCCGAGCCGATCCGGCTTATGTGTGGAATATTTGTCCATGTTTGTCCATATGATGGAACGAGAATGGGACAAAGGGGACGATACGCCGTGACACGAAAAGGGGTAGGCTGGATACTGGCTTTCGCTTTACTGGTGGTGCTGTTCACCTACGAATCACCGGATCGTTCGTCGTGGACGGCATGGTCACTGCCGCTGACAGGAACCGTTATTGCCATTGACCCGGGCCACGGGGGAAAAGACGGTGGCGCTGTATCCAGCTCGGGGGATGTGGTAGAAAAAGAGGTGACGCTCGCAATCAGTATGTACTTGCGCGATTTCCTCCAGCAGTCAGGCGCGTTTGTCATCATGACGCGGGAGGAAGACAAGGATTTGGCTTCGCCGGAGGCTGACCTGGCCAAGAGAAGAAAGGCAGAAGACATTCGCAACCGGGTGAAGCTGGTGAACGACAGCTCTCCCGATTTTTTGGTCAGCATTCACGTCAATTCCATACCGTCTCCCAAATGGTCGGGAGCGCAAACGTTTTACTCGCCTGCGTTTAAAAAAAGTGCGGAAGTATCCTATCTGATTCAGGATGAGATCAAGCGGGTGCTGGGAAATACGGATCGTGTTCCGAGCAAGACCAATAACGTGTTTCTGATTCGCGAGGTCAACTGCCCGGCAGTGTTGGTCGAGGTCGGATTCGTCAGCAACACAGAAGAAGCGAAACGGCTGCAAAGCCCGGAGTACCAAAAGGCGATGGCGAATGCCATCTACCAGGGCATTTTGCGGCAGTACTCCGGCGAAAAGGCGCCAATTGCACCTTGAGCGGGCGGTGGCTGTGTCCCGCCCGTCCGAATGTGCTATAATGAACGCGCAAACCATCTTGCAAAGTAAAGTTTGGGGAAAAATGATTGCCAAGACGATATAGATGAGGTGAACAACCAATGTTGACCAGAGAGCAAATTCTGGAAGCGCTGCGTGATGTGAAGGACCCTGAAATCAATCGTAGCCTGGTCGAGCTGAACATGATCCGCGACATCCGCGTTGAGGGCGCTACAGTGAGCCTGACAGTCGTTCTGACGATCTCCGGCTGTCCTCTCAAGGCCAAGATCGAAGACGACGTCATAGGGGCTGTGAAAGCGCTTGGAGCGGAGGAAGTGCGCGTGCAGTTCGGCTCGATGACAGACGAGGAGCGAGCAGCCTTGAGCGCCCAGCTCCGCAACAGCCAGGGCGGACAAACGCACAACATGACGCAGGGACAAGCTCCCCTGCTCAATCCGATTTTGGCCAAGGACTCGAACACAACATTTATTGCCATTACGTCCGGTAAAGGCGGCGTAGGGAAGTCGACGGTCACCGTCAACCTAGCCGTGGCCCTGGCTCGTTTGGGGAAAAAGGTCGGCATTATCGACGCCGACATCTACGGCTTCAGCGTGCCGGACATGATGAACATCGACCAGCGCCCGACTGTAATTGGCGAAACGATTCTGCCTGTAGAAAAGCAAAGCGTGAAGGTCATGTCCATGGGCTTCTTCGTAGAGGACAACTCGCCGATCATCTGGCGCGGTCCGATGCTCGGAAAAATGTTGCGCAATTTCTTTACGGAAGTGCATTGGGGCGAAGAGCTGGACTACTTGCTGCTGGACTTGCCGCCAGGAACGGGTGACATGGCTTTGGATGTACACACGATGATTCCGCAAAGCATGGAGATTGTCGTGACGACGCCGCATCCTACGGCAGCTTTTGTCGCGGCGCGTGCCGGGGCGATGGCCAAACGGACAGGACACGAAATTCTCGGTGTCGTGGAAAACATGGCCTGGTACGAAGCCAAGGACGGCTCCAAAGAGTACGTCTTCGGCCGTGGAGGCGGCGGGAAGCTGGCGGAGACGCTGGCGACCGAGCTTTTGGCGCAAATTCCGTTGGGACAGCCAGACAACCACCCATCTGAGCCGGATTATTCTCCTTCTGTTTATCGGGAAAGCTCCGAAATCGGCCAGTTGTATCGGGACATGGCAAAACGCGTGATTGAAAAATGCGAGCAGAAATAAGCGCAAAAGATACAAAAAGGTGGGCTCTGGATGAGAGCTCACCTTTTTTTCTTAGGAGGATTCGCCACCGGAGTCTCCGCTTTCTCCACGTTCCCCGCTGCCGCCGCCTTTGCCTTTTTTCTTAGGCTTCAGTTCTTTCGGCTTTGTCAGGTCTTCGGAAACCTTGGTCATGATCTTCATCAGCTCCGCCTGGAACAACGGGCTTTGCAAGGATTCCTTCATGATCTGCATGGTTTGCTGACGGTAAGCGGCGCTTTTCATTAAATCCATGAGATTTTTTTCAAACTCGGGGTCCTTCATTACGCTGATGAGCTGCTTTTGGTACTCGGGGTCTTTCATCAAATCCTTCATCAGCGTTTTTTGTTCGTCCTTCATCGACTTGGCCAATGTGCTGGCGAATTTCGGGTCTTTGAAGGCCTCTTTGATGTGGGAGCTGTTCGGATTGGTCATGCTTTGTATCAAAGTGGTGCGGACAGTGGACTCGTCAATCATCAGGCTTTGCTTGAACTTTTCATCCTTCATCATCTTGCCAACCGATTGCTTCGCTTCGTCAGTCTGCAATATGTCCAGCACCATGTCTTTGACGCTTTTATAATCAGGCTGAGACGAACCTTGCGCTTGCCCGCCGCCTGAGCAACTGGATAGTACCAGACAGACAATTGCGGAGAGCCAAAAAGACAATGCCTTTTTTCTCATGGGGTGGACACCTCCTTCTTTACTCTGCCTAAGAGTAACGTGCGCATTTTGTTTTGTTCTTACGCTAGTATTTTCTTGTATCCATTGGTACAATCATATTCGATGTGGAATGGAGGGAATGTTTGGTGAGTTTGCGAAAGTATGGCTGGCTCTTTGTCACCACGTTGCTCTTGGGTGGACTGGGAGGCGTCCTGGTCGCCTTTATTTTTGATTTGGATAAGCTGTTGGAAGGCAGCGCAGGCAACTTTTTTGTCGGCACGCTGATGTATCTTTTGTATGGGATGACCATTAGTATTGTGGCCCAGATGGGTTTTTTTGCGTATATGACGATTAATTATTTTGCCAAAACGATTTTCAAGACCCCTTCCCTGTGGAAGAGCGTTCAAGTTTTTTTCATCCTGTTTGTCTTTTTTGATATGATTTACCTCCGCTACACGTCGCTTGGCGAAGGAAAAGGAATCGGGCCGTACTTTATCGAGCCGGTTTTGCTGCTGATTGTCGCCCTGGCTACCGCTTATGGAAAAGTAAAGCTGACGAACAGAACGGCGTGGGTTCCCACGATGTTTTTCATGTTTGTAGTAACGGCTCTGGAATGGATTCCGGCCCTGAAGGAAGACAACGTGCATGCGACCTTGTCCATGCTCGTCCCTTTACTGTTTTGCAACGTATGGCAAGTGATGCATTTGCACCGCTTGGTAAAAAGAGAAAGCTGACCTTTATCCGGTCAGCTTTTTTTGTGGATTTTTCTTTCGGATAAGCAAAAAAGGGCTTCGCCAAAGGCTTGGCGCAGCCACGTTTTCTGCTGGCGAGGGACGAGGTTTTTTTGAACGTTTAATTGACTTCTTTGCTCTGGATGCTGGTGCCGGCGATCAGCTCGGATACGGTGACGAATTCGTATCCTTGCTTGCGTAGCTGGTCGATAATGACGGGGAGGGCAAGGTGCGTCTCCTTGGCGGAATCGCTTGCATGCATCAGGATGATGTCGCCGGGATGGGCTTTGGACAGGACGTTTTGGACGATGACGTCTTTTTTCGGCTCGATCCAGTCCTTGGAGTCCGTATCCCATTGGACGACCGTATAGCCCATGCGGTTGGCGATTTCCAGCACACGCTTGTCAAAATCGCCGTTTGGCATCCGAATCAAGGTCGGTTTTTTTCCAGTCATCTCTGTCAGGATGGAATCGGCCTTCGCAATCTGGCTGCGAATTTCTTCATCCGTGTATTTGCTGTAGTTGTCGTGTTTATGGCCATGCGAACCGATTTCCAGTCCCGTCTCCTTGATCCTTTTCACAATTTCCGGATGGCGCTGGCTCCAGGGAGAGGACAGGAAGAAGGTCGCCTTGCTCACATTTTTTTCTTTCAGCACATCGAGAATAGGGAGTGCGCGGGTTTCTCCCCAACTGATGTCAAAGGTGAGAGCAATTTTCTTCTCCTTGGTGTCTACCTTGTAGATTGCCTGGGGCCCCTGCTTGTTGCCGCTGCTGGAAAAAGCCGAGATTGTATCGCGTTCCGCATAGCCAATGCCTACTGTCAGCAGAATGGCTGCTGCGATGATGAGGATTTGCTTCAAACGGTTGGCACTCACGACATAAATGAATTTCATGGATAGGCACCTCCTTTGTCCGATAACAGTTTATGCAGGGAAGACAAGGATATTCTTTGGCCTGTTGGCTATTGTTGAGGTACAATGCATATAGTGAATGTAAGAGGCAGTAAAGGAGCGTGGCTCATGAACAAAAGACTGCAGCGTCTGTGGTTGGATAACAAACGATTTTTTCTGGCCGCTTGTCTCATTTTTTTCGGGGGCGGTTTAATTGGCTATTTGCAGGCTCCCGCCGTGGAACCCGTGGTGCAGAGCCTGATGGGGCAACTGAAAGAAATTGCGGATCGGATCAAAGAGAGCGGGGGAGGCGTGTTCGCTACGTTTTGGATGATTTTTTCCAACAACGTGCTCAGCTCCTTGATGATGATGGCTCTCGGATTGTTTTTTGCATTCTTTCCCATAATTGGAATGCTGGCGAACGGGATTCTGCTCGGGTATATCATCGCGAAATACAGTGCGATTGGAATTAGCCCGTGGCTGATTTTTGGCGCAGGCATTTTGCCGCACGGGATTTTTGAACTGCCTGCTGTCCTGTTTGCCGCGGGAATCGGCATACGGTTTGGGATACTCAGCCTGCGATCTGTCGGGTTGCTGTTTGTGCCACACAATCAGGAGCGCGTGAAAAATGACTGGTACGACACCCTCAAGCAATTTCCAACTGCGGTGTTGACCGTCATCGGATTGCTTCTGATTGCGGGGATCGTAGAGAGTTCGATTACGCCTCTTATTCTCAAAGCAACGATTGGGGAACAAATGCAGCAACTAAACTTGCTGAAATAATTCAGAGTTGCCAACAAATTGAAGCCTTCCTAAACGGGAGGCTTTTTAATTTGAATAGGGTTGAATTGTGATGGAAAGGATAGAGGTGAGACTCGTAAGGCGGAGGCGATATCGTTGTTAGGGTTTTTGTTTAATGCCAAAGAAGTGCAAGAACTAGAGTACTTGTTGAAGCGGGAGCTCGAAGAAATGCTGCTCGACTTTAGCGATAAACGAATCGATTATTTGGTGAAACGCGCCATGGAGGAACGCTACTCCATCATGTTCCGCATGTATGCCAGAATAGCCTCTCCCAATGAGCTTTCCAAGTACGTGAGACGCAGAAAACTGGGCGAGGAGCATTTCACCTGAAATCTTTTTTAAAAAACCTATTGACTCTCATATGCATGACATGATAGATTAGTTCTTGTCCTCGAGACGCCATCACGAAAAACGATGAACGCTCAGCGGACAGCAATCAGTAATTGCTCCTTGAAAACTGAACAGCGAAAGCGTTGATGAGTCTATCATGAAATGATTTGCCAGCTTTGAACCAGTAACAAACTTTATTGGAGAGTTTGATCCTGGCTCAGGACGAACGCTGGCGGCGTGCCTAATACATGCAAGTCGAGCGAGTCCC
>NZ_JBYTBG010000027.1:0-64510 GCF_058788915.1 Brevibacillus sp. FW301-21C12A | reverse complement strand
GAACGCTTAGTCATTCAAGAATCCCACCCGTACACCGCAAGGTGGAAGGCTTGCGGCTTTAGCCGTGGGAGTCTCAAGTTCAATCTTTACGTGCACAGAGTATCGGTCACAGAATTGTAATACCGCCGCCGTCAGCTTTTGAATTGGTTCAGGCTTTGGATAGGAGGATGGCAATATGGGAAACAAGTTTTTAATCGATCTTCGAATGGAGAAGCTTGAAGATGTCGCAAAAGGTATCCTTGCCATACCGTCTGTAACCGAGGCTGAACGTAAAGAAAGCGATGCGTTGTTAAAAAAGTTGGTTCTAAATTCGAAGGAAAAAGTGAAATAGCAGCCTGGCCACTAAAGGTGGCCGGGCTTTTTTGTGCAATACCGCACCGTCTCTTTTGAAAAGAGGCTCATCCAATTGTCGCGAGCCGAAGAGGACGCAGCCATAACGATCCCGGTAGCAAGCAGGGAAAAAAATCAATTTGCGAACATGCGTTCTCTTGTGTTAGGATGTTTTCAACAGCAGCTAGGCATGGGGCGACGGCTGCGCGTCCAATCAATCATGTCTTTTCATGAGGCGGTGACAGCTTTGGTGTTGGCGGATTTGAAAAAGTACAGAGACAGACAGCAAGCGGTTGAGATCATTTATTTGAACAAGCGGGGCCAGACGAGCAGGCGAATCATCCGGATTCTTTTGCTGGATGAGGATAAGGGGCAGCTCAAGGCGTATTGCTATACGAGAAAGGCTTGTCGGGTGTTCGCGATTGCCGGCATTTTGGCGCTCGCGCCAGTTGCCGGGCAGTTTGTGGGGTGAGGTGGCAGGTCACGGGAGGTCGCGAGGGTCAGGAAGGGCAGGGAAGTCAGCCAAATGGTTAGATGGCTGGACAGTCAGGAAGTCGGAAAGTCGGGCGGCCGGAAGCGGAAGCCATAACGGCCGGGGAGTCGGAAAGCCGTGCAGTTGGACAGTCGGAAAGCCGTGCAGTTGGACAGTCGGAAAGTCGTGCAGCCGGACAGTTGGAAAGCCGTGAAGCCGTGAAGCCGGAAAGCCGGAAAGCCGTGCAACCGAACAGCCAGACAGCCAGAAAAGCTGCCCCTCTGACACCCCGACCCCGAGGCAGTCAGCTCCCCTCCCCACCAACGCCATCCTTTTCACCCATCCTGTTCCAAAAGTGTTAGCCAGCTTGTGGTATAATGAAAGTGAACACAGTATTCCCCTTAGGGGCGGAGAGGGCGTGGACGCTGATGGAGTACGTTATTCTCATCGTCGTTTTTCTCGTAATCGCAGTGACTCTCTTTTCGATCAGAGCCGTCGCAAAGAGCGGAAGGAGACGCTCGTATTCGTCGTCCTCAGACAGTGGCGGAGCCTTTTATGTGGACAGCGGCCATCATCACCATCATCGCCACCACGACTCGGATGGATATGGATGCAGCCACGACAGTGGCGGTGGAGACAGCGGAGGCGGAGGCGGCGGTGGAGGTGGAGACTGAGGCTTTTTCCATGCCTCCTGATGTGTTACAATGATTGGGAAAAAGTTGATTCCAAACCATGAATGGTGCGGGCTTGAAAAAGGAGAGATGTATTATGGCAAACATCAAATTCGTACAGAGTGTAGGAACGTCCGTCGCAGGAATCCTCCTTTCAAGCGAACAGTAGCACCGTTCAAAAAAATGAGGATTCGACTGCGACTGGTTTTGGCGTAGGGCCAATCATACAACCATTTGCAGGGGGAATCCGTTTTGAATCACACAACCAATCAATCTGTTTTGCAAACTTTGGGCTGGAATGAGCATTTTGCCAATCTGTTCGCCCCTTATGCCGAGCAAGGCTACAGCGTGGGCAGAATCACGCTGGAACATAAACGCATTTATCGTCTGTTGAGCGAGCACGGCGAGCTTTTGGGCGAAGTCACGGGCAAGTTGCGCTATGAGGCGACTGGCCGCGAGGATTATCCGGCGGTAGGAGACTGGGTCGTCATCACGGCGCGTCCCGAGGAAAAGAAAGCCTCGATTCATGCAGTGCTGCCGCGCAAGAGCAAGTTTTCCCGCAAAGCTGCGGGAGACAGCGTCGAAGAGCAGATCGTGGCTGCCAACGTCGATACCGTATTTTTAGTGAATGCCTTAAACAACGATTTTAATATACGCAGGATGGAGCGCTATCTCATCCTCGCCTGGGAAAGCGGAGCCAATCCGGTGATCGTGCTTTCAAAAGCCGACTTGTGCGACGATCTGGAGCAGCGCATCGCGGACGTAGAAAGCGTCGCGATTGGCGTGCCTGTGCACGTAGTCAGCGCAGAGCGGGGAGAAGGGCTGGAACAGCTTGCCCCGTACCTGGGGTGTGGCCAGACAGTGGCGCTCATGGGGTCCTCTGGTGTCGGCAAGTCTACCTTAATCAACAAGCTGAGCGGAGCAGAGCAGCAAAAAGTAAACAAAGTGCGCGAGGGAGACGATCGCGGCCGCCATACGACTACTCACCGCGAGCTGTTCCAGCTTCCGGACGGCGCTCTCATGATCGACACACCGGGCATGCGCGAGCTGCAGCTATGGGAAGCGGATGAGGGGTTCCGCGGAGCATTTGACGATATCGAGCAACTGGCGGAAGCGTGTCGATTCAACGATTGCCAGCACGGGCGGGAGCCAGGGTGCGCCGTTCGGGCGGCGATTGAGGACGGTTCGCTGGAAAAAGCTCGCTTCGACAGCTATTTGAAGCTTCAGCGCGAACTGGCCCATCTGGCTCGCAAGGAAGATGCAAGGCTGGCAGCAGCAGAGAAGGACAAGTGGAAAAAAATCACCATGCAAGCGCGAAGCAAAAAGCCGAAGCGATAAAACGCAAGAGTCCTCGGACAACCGGGGGCTCTTTTCGTTTGGAGACAGGGCAAGCGCGCGGCTCGACTTTCAGAAATTTACGCTTGATTCCAGCAAGCCAGTTGTGATAGATTGGGGCAAGACCCAGCAATCGTGCTGGATAAACCGCATACGAAGTGCTCGTATAATTTTGGGAATAAGGCCCAACAGTTTCTACCGGGTGACCGTAAATCACCTGACTACGAGTGAAATCGCGTTCCATCGACTGCGCTTATCGCTGTTTCCTGTTCCATGTGACAGGAGAAAGTGGGTCGTCTGGTCGAAAGGACGCTGACACGCTTTTTTTGTGGCGTGTTATACCTGAGGGAGAAAAGCCCCGAGGGACAGTTTCACTTGGCGTTGGTTTTATCACCTGAGCCTGCCTGTGACCTGTCCGTTCGGGGCTTTATTTTTTTTTCGTCGATGGAATCCAGAAAAGTGGATATCGACAAAAAGGACAAGCGCCGTTCGCCCGAACAACTCGGCGAAGCGAAGTGTTCTCATTTGGTTGGACTAGCGTCGTTTGCTGGCACGCTAGAGTTGATGGAGGAGGAAGAAAACATGAAAGAATTGCAAGAACGCATCGTACAAGACGGCAAGGTGCTGTCCGCATCCGTGTTGAAGGTGGATGCGTTTTTGAACCATCAGGTAGACCCCCAATTGACGATGAAGATCGGCGAGCGTTTCGCCCAGCTTTTTGCCGACGAGAAAATTACGAAAGTCTTGACGATCGAGGCGAGCGGCATTCATTTTGCGCTGGCGACGTCGTTCGCTTTGGGTGTGCCTTTTGTGTACGCGAAAAAGAAAAAGGCAGTGACGCTGACAGAAGAGGTGTACTCGGCTCCTGTCCACTCCTTTACCCGCCAGGAAACGTATCAGATCAGCGTGTCCAAGCAGTATTTGTCGCCGGATGACCGCGTGCTGATCGTGGACGATTTTCTCGCGACCGGGGCTGCGCTGATCGGGTTGACCCAGATTATTAAAGACGCCAACGCTCACCTGGTCGGCATCGGAGCCGTGATCGAGAAAAGCTTCCAGGAAGGCCGTAGATTGCTGGAGCAAGCGGGTGTCCGCATTGAGTCTTTGGCGCGCATCGCCTCCATGTCTCCAGAGGGCATTCAGTTCATTCAAGCGGAAACTGTCCGTGTCTAAATCCTATTACTAGAGGAGAGTAGAATACCTCATGCTATCCAAACAGAAGATAGTTACTTTAGGTCTGCAGCACGTACTTGCGATGTATGCGGGTGCTGTCGTCGTACCGCTTATCATTGGCGGGGCCCTGAACCTGACTCCTGCGCAGATTGCTTACTTGATCGCCGCCGATTTGTTCACGTGCGGGATCGCTACGTTGCTGCAAGTCATCGGGACGCGCTACACAGGGATTCGTCTCCCGGTTGTGCTTGGCTGTACGTTTACTGCCGTAGGTCCGATTATCGCGATTGCCTCCACGAGCAATCTGGCCACGGCTTATGGAGCGATAATCGTCTCCGGTCTGTTCGTCGTCTTGGCTGCTCCGTTATTTGGCAAGCTGCTGCGGTTTTTCCCGACCGTGGTGCAAGGCTCTGTCGTGACCATTATCGGTCTGTCGCTCATTCCTGTGGCGATGAACAACGCCGCCGGTGGACAAGGCATGCCGGACTTCGGCTCTCCGCGCAACCTGCTGCTCGCGCTCGGAACATTGGCTATTATTTTGTTTATTAATCGCTTCTTTACCGGATTTATTCGCGCGATTTCCGTCTTGCTCGGCCTTGTCGTCGGGACAGTCGTCGCGTACATGATGGGCATGGTCAGCTTCGCCAGCGTGGCGGAAGCGTCCTGGTTCAGCGTAGTCGAGCCGTTTTACTTCGGCGCGCCGCAATTTTCGATTGTGGCGATTGTGACGATGATCTTGGTCAACATCATTAGTATGGCAGAGTCGACTGGCGTTTATTTTGCGCTCGGAAAAGTAACCGAGACGAAAGTAACGGACAAGGACGTCGTCAAAGGCTTGCGCGGCGAAGGAATCGCGATTGTTCTGGGCGGCATTTTCAACGCGTTCCCATACACTGCCTTCTCGCAAAACGTAGGGCTCGTTTCCTTGACGGGGATCAAAACCCGCGACGTCATGATCGGGGCTGGCGGATTGCTGGTTGTGCTGGGGCTTTTGCCAAAGCTGGCTGCGCTGACGACGGTCGTCCCCAATGCCGTATTGGGCGGCGCGATGATCGCGATGTTCGGGATGGTAGTCGCATCCGGAATCAACATTTTGTCGCACGTAGATCTTCGCCAAAATGAAAATCTGCTGATCGCCGCTTGCAGTATCGCGGTCGGCCTCGGCTCCGCCGCTGTGCCGAGCATGTTTGACCAACTGCCGACCATGGTGAAAATGATGCTGCAAAACGGTATCGTGACAGGCTCGCTGACAGCGGTTGTGTTGAACATTTTGCTGGTGCATACGAATAAAAAAGTCAACCAGGCTGCCGTGCCAAGCACGATCTCGGAAGCGTCCTGATCGGCTTAACCAAAGCTTCACTCATACATGAACCGCCATTCTCTCGCTTGCGTGCAGAGGATGGCGGTTTTTTCGCTTCTACAAAGTGACGATGGCATCCGAAAAATTGCAACCGAACGATAAGGGGCAGGTCGCATGGGACATGTTTGTCGGGGAAGTGAGGTTTTGTGGAAATGGGAGGCGGGGAAAGCAGGATAGCAAGGCAGTAGCAAGGCAGCAGCAAGGCAGCAACGCATCCACTAGCCAGCTCATAAAAAAGGCTCTCGCGAGGTTGGCAAGCGTCCAACGGTCTTGGCCAAGTCGGACATAGGATGGCTATGTACGAAATCACTTGGGAAGGACAGATGAGTGTATGGCTACCTTTCGAGAAGCGTTGAGAGCCAAGAATCACCTGGTGAAGAGGTGGAAGCGGATGCCTGGTGTCATGGGGATCGGCGTCGGATATGTAAACGGCAAGAACAGCAAAAAAGGAGCTTGCGTCGTACTGTACACGCTGGACGCGAGCGCGGCGGTGAAAAAAGGCTGCCCGAGCTGTGTCGCCGTCAAACGGAAAAAGGGCGGGAAAAGTCCGAGAATTACGTCGCACGTCGCGGTTCCCGTGCGGACGGTTACCTCCGGCAGATGCACTAGCCATCAAAAGCTGCGCTCGACTGCCAACTATCGCCGGAGAATCCGTCCGGTGATAGCGGGCGCAAGCGTCGGATATCCCGGGGCTTCGGGGACTGCGGGCTTGATCGTGACAGGAGCGATCCGCCGCGCCCAGCGTTTTTTGCTGAGCAACAACCACGTTTTGAACCGGAACAACTCGGGCGGCTATTCCGAGACGATCCAGCCGGGAGGGGCGGATGGCGGGCGTTCCGGGCGCGATCGGATTGGACAACTGTACCGCTTCGTCCGGCTGCGGAAAAATGCAGTGAATGAGATGGATGCGGCACTGAGCATTCCCACTTCGAACGACCTGCTCGCTCCGCGCTATGCGAAAATCGGCACCGTTCCGGGCTACGTCCACTCTTACGCTATCGGGAGCCGCTTGAAAAAGGTCGGCCGCTCGACAGGCTTTGTCAGTGGCATCGTGGAATCCACCCACACGGACATCAACGTCGATTACGGCGACTACGGCGGTCTGGGAACGATCCGCTTCCGCAACCAGACGGTCATCAGAAGCGCGGCGCCGATTTCGTTGCCGGGAGACTCCGGTTCGGTCTGGCTGACGGCAAACAATTACGCGGCCGCGGTCAACTTCGCAGGCTCCGCCGATGGCAGACTGTCGATCACGTTTCCGATCCACAGGGCGATGCGCGCCTTTGGGGTGCGTGTAGCGCAGCCAACGACGGCTCCGTCCAGAAAACGGGGCAAGCGCCGCAGACGGCGAAACGTCAGGAAGTGACCTGCAGCTCGGAAGCGAGATCATCCAGACAGGCGAGCACTTCGTCCGAACGCGCTTCGAGGACGGCAAAGGCCATCTCCGCTTCCTTTTGCTTGCCGGAGGAAGCGAGCGTGTAAATGTGGCGGATAGCTTCGTGAAACCGTTTGTGTGGCTCTGCCAGTCGGCGGAAGGAAGCAAGCGAGCTGATCGCCTGGTTTTGTTTCGCTTCGTCGTACCAGACGCCCAGGCGGCAGCGGTGATGGTCGACGAGATCCTTTTCCTCGATCGTATGATAGCCGAGCAGGAAGTTGTACACCCACCATTTCCACAGGAGATGATCGGTCTTGACGATGCGCAGGTTGTGCTTCGTTTTTAGACGGGCCACCTGGCTGATGCTGCCTTTGTGCAGGCTGTTGATGCCTGCCCCGATTTCGTAGATGTTTTTTCCGGCGTGGGAGACGTGGTTGAAAATCTGCTCCATATTGCTCTCCACCTGGGATATGCGCATGTAAATATCTTCGGTAGAGGCCGACTGTTCTTCTGTCAAAGAAGCGATATGTCCGGTCGCATGCCCCACTTGCTCGACATTTTGCACAATCTCTCCCAACAGCTCGATAGCTTCGCGTGTTTGCGTCGCTTTGTCGGTGAAGTGGACGCCGAGCAGCGCGGCTGTTTCCTTCACCTGATTGGCATCTTGCCGGACGGCTTCCATCGTGCCGGAGATGCTTTGCACGGATTGCTTGGTTTGTTCGGCGAGCTTGCGCACTTCTTCTGCGACGATGGAAAAACCTCGCCCGTGCTCGCCTGCCCGAGCGGCTTCAATCGACGCGTTTAAGGCGAGCAGATTCGTCTGATCGGCGACGCTGCGGATCACCTGCACCACCTGGGAGACGGCTTCGATGGAACTCATCAGGGAGGAGATTTTTGTCTGCATCTCCGCAAATTCCTCCGCCATGGACAGGAAGCTTGTCAGCGACGTCTGAATGATTTGTTGGCCCGCAGTAGCCTGCTCCATGGTCGTAGAGGCATTTTCTGCTACCTGGACAGCGGATTGGGCCACTTTTTGCACCGATTCTGACAATTGCTCGGCCGCCTGTCTGACATTACCCGCCTCCATCGTGGTTGTGTCGAGAGTATCCAGCACATGCTTGATTTTGTCGATTTGCATGACCAGCTCCAGGACATTCCCCAGCCGGTCAATGATTTTATAATCGTTATCCTCCTGGTACGCTTCCAGAACGATCTGGGAATCGAGAGTGAGCAGCTTGATTAAAGCCAGCAAAGTCGAGGACAACTCGTCCGGCTTTCTGGCATACGTGTCTACGATGGCGGGAATCAAAAATTCGTACAGCCGCATGTAAGAGCCGGTGTACCATTCCGGGGCAAGTCCGATTTTGCTGTGGACTTCCCCGATTTTTTCCCGTCCTGCTACATAGGCTTCGTTCAGTTGGGCGTCGGGAAGCGATTGCAGGTAATGGCGAAAAGAACCTGCAAGACGGCTCACTGTCGTATTCGCTTCAATGATTTTCATCAAATTCGCATAGTGGCCGAGCATCTGGTAATGACGCTCAGTAATGGCATCGAGATGCTCGGTAATGAGCGGTTCGATTTGTGCGAGTCGTTTGAGATCCTCGCTGTTCATTTGCAAAAAGTTCACCTTTGCTCGCAACTGCTCGGTCATCTGAATATCGCTTTCCTGAACCTGTGGAACTACTGGGAATTTGTGAAATGTTTATGTAAGTCATGAAAAAGATCGAAAGCGTTATCAATCGAAAAACGTCATATGCGGCTTTGCTTCCCGGTAATAGGCGAGACGATCCTGCAAGTTGCCTGTGTGCAGCTCGAACTTGTGCCCGTCGGGGTCTGTGAAATAGAGGGAGCGCTTGTCCCGCTCATCGCGCTCTCTGCCGGGGAGAATGTGGACACCGTGCTGCTCCAGATGGCGCTTCCAGTCTGCAAAGGCTTCTTCGGCAACGGAGAAGGCGATATGGGTGTAGGACAGGGCAATTTCGTTGCGGGGGATGTCGCGCTCTTCGTTCAACGCCAGCCAATAGCCGTTCCAGTCGAAGTAGGCCAGTTTTCTGCCGCGAACGAGCGGCTTGGCGCCGAGTACATCGCGGTAAAAACAAAAAGAACGCTCCAGGTCGGAAACAGAAAACAGGAAATGGTTGATTCCGGTCAATGGCTGCATGACATCGCCTCTTTCGCTTTTTTGAATGTACCTTCTTGATCGTGATGAGATCATTGTACGTCAGCGAGACGACTGTTTGCCATGGCAGAACAGCAGGGTCGACGAGCAATAGGCAGCCCTTGATTGGCAGCAAAACAGGCAGCCCGATAGCATCCGGTCTGCCTGTTTTGCCTTTTTGCGAAGCAGTATGCTTACGACTGGGATTGGCCTTGCTGCGCTTGCCCCTGTGTTTGCAGCGTGGACTGAACCTGCGACACCATTGTTTGCGCCTGGGCAATTTCCTGCGAAGCCTGTTTCAGCGCTTCCTCGGCGAGCTGCGGATTGGCAGCGGATTGCTCGATGGCTTGCGTAATCATATTTTTCGCGAGAGTGGTCGCCACTTCGGCTTTTTTCAGCGAATCAGTGTTGATTTGCGTTGGCATGTCAGTTCCTCCTTGGGCAGAAGATTGGTTTGGCACACCGTCATAATTTCTCCCGTTTGGCCGCGATTATGTATGAAAAGGCACGTGCCCAACCGTTTGCAGCGCAGGCTGCATACCTTTGTAGGAGGGGAGGAATGGGTGATGAAGAAAAAGTGGGTAGGGGTTGTCCGGCAGGCGGAGCAGGCTTTTTGGACCATTGTGTTTTCGGCACAGCGGCGAGTCGGGGAACGGGGCAGAATTTTGCCCAAGCGGTTTAATTCGAAAAACAAAATTCGCCGGTTTTTGACCCGGTTCATGACGCCTTGCCTCGCGAATCGCGTGATCGGCAACCTCGATCTGAGACGGATCAAGGGACGGCTGGCCGTTCCGGTAGGAGATGGAATCGGTGCGGCGCCGATTGTCAAATCACAAATTTTGAAGAAAAGCGAGAGGTGCGTGACGCTCGCTGTCTGGTTTCAATTTGACCCGAGCGACCGCTTTTTTCTTGTCTACCAGTTGAAAAAGCAGCCGGATGGGCGCTGGATCGTGGTAGGCCGCCATCCGCTGGACTATCCGTTCAATCGGCCTGGACAGCTTTTCCGGATAGTGCCTGGCTGTTGCAAGCCTTGTGTGCGGGGATGCAAGCGGGTGAGAAGGAGGGTCCGGCGAAGGTGAGCGTGGGGGAGGGAAAACAAATTTTTGGAGAGAAGTGGTAACATTTTGCGCCTGACTTCGTTTGTATGAAAGGGAGGTGGGAGATGAAGGCACAACTATGGAGCGAATGGTTCGCCGAATACCAGCAGCCGCTGTACCGCTATTTGTACCGGATGTGCGGTTCGCGCGAGGTGGCCGAGGAGCTGTTGCAGGAGACGTTTTACCGTGCCATGCTCTCCCTCTCGATTCAGGATGCCCGACAGGCGCGGGCGTGGCTCTACAAAGTGGCGCGGCATTTGTACATCGACTGGCTGCGCAAACAAACGTCGGAAAAAAGCATGCTGGAAAACATCCGCCGTCTGTTCAGCGCGTCCTCGCGCACGTATGAGCCGGAAACGATGTATCGCCAAAAAGAGGACAAGCAGCGGGCAGAGTGGATTTTGCAGCAACTGCCCGAGCGGATGAGGACGATCCTCTACCTGCGCGAGATCGAGGAATTTTCCTATCAGGAGCTGGCGGAGACGCTTGCGATGAGCCTCGATCAGGTAAAAGTCACGCTGCACCGGGCGCGAAAAAAATTTCGCGAGTGGGAGAAGCGAGTGGAAGGAGGAATGGACGATGGAGGATGACAAGCTGCGCGAAAGGCTTGATGTGTCCGAGATAGTCTGGGACGAAAAAAGGGCGCGACGCCTGATCTGGCGGTCGCGGTTTGCGCTGTGGAGAAATATGGCGCAAGTATTGCTCGCCATATGGTTTTTGTACATGCTCTACATGCTGGTGATTCAGATCGGCTATGCGAAGCTGGGCAAGGAGGACGACCTGGTCCGCTACGCCGCGACCTTGGTCGAGACGCATTACCCGGGCTTGAAGGTGAACAAGTCGGGGCACACGCCGGTGTCGCTGTCTCCCTGGCTGACGCAAGAGACGACGCTTCTCCTGTACAAGCAGCTTGGCAAGTGGGAGGAGGTCGTCGGCACGGTGACGGTCAAAAAGCCGCTCTGGAGGAAACTCACGTACGACATCCACTATCAGCAAAAGCAGCTCGACGACCGGGACGGAACGTTTCGTTTTGCCCTGCCGCTGTCGCTGCTCGGCAAAAAGCCTCTGGAAGTGCGCGAGGAGCAGAACGAGCTGTGGGAGCAGCTCGCCCATATGGAGGACGGCTACGTAGCGGAGATGGCGTTTTCCACGCTGCAGCCGTACGAGCCGCTGCAACTCTTCAAGCTGCTGGAAAAGTACGATCTGTCTGTGCTGCAGATGGCCGTGTACGGAGGCGAGCTGAAAACCTTTCAGCCGACGCATACGCGAAGCGGCAGTACCATCCGCGTCCCGCACCTGGTGCTGAGGCCGGCAGTTCACTACAGCGAGGGAGGAAGCATGAGCTACGAGACGACGATGGATTTGCCCGAATCGGTGGAGGAGGCGACCAATCAGCTCATTCCTGATTTGGAATGGATGCAGTCCTATGCGCCTGATGAGTTCGATGTGTATGACGACAAGCGTCTCGCCTATTTGCGCGAAAACGGAATCGCCGTCTATGGCGCCGTCGTCACAGGACCGATTCGCGAGTTGGAGAAGCTGCGTGCCGAGCCTGAGCTGCACCGCTTTCAGTTGGGCAGGATTGCCGTATGGAACTGGTAGCCACATTTTTTTAAAATCCGGTCTTGATTTTGGGACGACTTGCCTGTAAAATACGTAAGTGTTGCGGCACTTTGCAGATTTTGTCGAACAAAGTGGAGCAACGTCGTGTGAGCAAATCGGGAAGTAGCTCAGCTTGGTAGAGTACTTGGCTTGGGACCAAGGGGTCGCAGGTTCGAATCCTGTCTTCCCGACCATGATGCACACGAACGGGCCGGTATGGCGGAATTGGCAGACGCGCGCGACTCAAAATCGTGAGGGAAACCGTGGGGGTTCAAGTCCCTCTACCGGCACCAGCAATCCATACATATGGTTTTTGTTATAAGGTGGGGAACAGCGAGCAAATCCTGTTTCTCACTTTTTTCATTTTCGGGCGCCGCTTTGAGATACAAATTAGTGAAAATGGACAAAGAAAAAGTCAACGATGAGAGTTGACTTTAGGAACCATATATCTTCTACTGAAGTGTCATAAAGATAAAAGCTATTGTAACCAGCAGGAAGAGGACAAACAAAACCCCAAACACTATAGAGGTGTTTGCTGCTTTATTAAATCGAGCAATATTAGAGTTCTTTAATGACTCAATAGAACTAAAAAAACTTTTCATTGCCCCCACAAAAAACAACAGTGTAAAAAAAGCAAAAAAATATAGCAAGATCATCCCTTCCTCAATACATTAATGTTTTCTTCGTTTTTCTCGCTCTTTCGCATGTTTTCATCTTTGACGCACGAAGCGCTTGAGGATAATATTTGACGGAGAGTGAATATATGGAATGGACCTGTTGGCGGGAATGTAATAGACATTCTTTTGCAGGAAAAAGGGGATTGCGACTGACTAAGTACGACTTTGCGCACTTGAAATAGTCTTTGCTTAACAATGTCACTGCTGTTCTTTATTATGAATTTGAGACAAGCTTCTTCTATGCAAAGAGAAAAAGGAGGCGGATATCGTGAGACTTGCGGGAAAACGTGTGGTCTGCTTTGTAGAAAGCGAATTTGAAGATTTGGAGCTGTGGTACCCGGTGCTGAGGCTGCGCGAGGAAGGGGCGACTGTCCATTTGGCGGGGCCGCAGGCGGGACACGCCTACATCGGAAAATACGGCGTGCCGTGCGAGGTGGACAAGGCATTGAGCGAGCTTGATCCGGCGCAGTACGACGGCGTGCTCGTGCCGGGTGGCTGGGCGCCGGACAAGCTTCGCCGCTATCCGGAGGTGCTTTCGTTTGTCCGTGCCATGCACGAGGCGAAAAAGCCGATCGGCCACATTTGCCACGCGGGCTGGGTGCTCGCCTCGGCAAAAATTTTGGCCGGAGTGAAGACGACCTCTACGCCTGGCATCAAGGATGACATGGAGAACGCAGGGGCAGTGTGGGTCGACGAAGAGGTGGTCGTCGATGGGCACATCGTCGGTTCCCGCCGTCCGCCTGATTTGCCGGCGTACGCGAAGGCTTTCGCGGATTTGTTGGCTGAAAACTAAGGACAAGCAGCGCAGTTGCAACAAAAAAAGGCACGCTCGTTGACAAAACGCCAGGCGTGCCTTTTTTTATGAGCTTGGCCTCTTGGTGTTCTTCCAGGGCGGGTCCCCCCACTCGTGGATTTTGTTGCTGGCCGTGTAAAACAAAAACGGGATCAAAAAAGCGAGCAGCGCGCCGCCAAAGGTGAGAAACGGGGGCAGCGAGCCCAAATATTTCATCATGCTGGTCACCTTCCTTCTACTTTTTCCGAACGGTTGATGGAGCCGACATTTCGCAAGTACACCTTGGCTTCGACGTGGATTTCGCTCTTTTCGTACAGGCGCTGCCCTTTTTCCCAATCGTGCTGGATCTGCTTCCAGAGCGAGTAGTCTTTTTGGCGGATATTGCTGCCCAGCTTGATGACATCGGCTTTCATTTCCTTGTGCACTTTCTGGATCGTATCCCGGCACATCCGCTCGATTTCTTTTGCGAACGCTTGCTCCAGCTTCTTCGTCTCTTCCTTGCTGAGAAAATCCATCAGCGCGTAGGCTTCTGCCAAAATGCCCTCGCACTCGATTTGGATCGTGAAAATAAAGTGCTGCTTGTCGCGCAAATCTTGTACGATAGAATGCTTCGTCCCCTGGATGTTCAGGACGACCAAATCGTTTTTGACCTTGGCTTTTAACAGTCCCCCGTTAATATTCCCCGTCAAGAAATTCAAGCCCTCGGTTTCTTCTTCGCCAAGAAAGCCGACCATTTGGTTGCGATTGGAAAACACAGCGCTGCCCGCCATTTTGATTTCGTTTTTTTCCGCCCGCACTCTCGGAATGACGAAGCTGAACGGGTTGAGCAGCTCCTCGTGAACATCTCCCACTCTGACCTCGGGAAGCATGCGCGCATTTCGATCGATGTTTTCACCAATCGAGTTGATGTAGAGCGCGGGCAGCTTTTCCGTTTTCGGCTTGACCTCGATAATGCTTTTGGCCGGGCCATTGGAGATAAAGACTTTGCTGCTTCGCCTGGAATCGGGATCGCGCAGCAAAAAATCCATGGCGTTGGCAAAGCCGTTTTCGGAGCGGGCCACTTCTTCCGAGATGACGAGAACCTTGAGGTGCTGGTAAAACGGAGCGCGACTGGTTCGGGTAGCCAGCTCGCGGGAAACCTCGAAAAGCGAATCCCCCTCCGAGGAGAGGTTGAGAAACGCTTCGTTCGTCGTGTTTTGTCCGCCACCGCCGCCCTGGTTGCCTGCGATCAGTCCGCCAGGGATGACGAGCTGGTGGGTGACGAGGAAGCGCTGCTTGACCCGTGGTTTTCCCGGCGATTCTTTCGCAGCCCGTTTTTCGGCCTCGTTGGAGCGGGGGGCATCAATGGCGACACCGACGACAAAGCCGCGTTCCTCGATCTGCACCTGGTCCCAGCAGCCCGTGACCAGCGTGCACAGGAGAACGACCATGCAGGCCAGAGTAAGACGCCTATTCATGGCCCCTCACCCCGCGGATGATGGCGAGCAGCAGTAGCAGGATGGGGCACAGGTAGACGATAATCATTCCGAAATACGTCACATAGTCGGCAAACGTAAAGAAGTCGACCAGATTTTGCGGGAGCATCGCGACGAAGTAAATAATCGGCGACAAGAGCAGGATCCAGACCATTTTTTTTACGTTGCGGAACATCGACGCTAAATTGAGGATCGTGATATCGAGCCACATCATGCACGTATCGAAAATCGTCATGATCCAGATCGCAAAAAAGATCGATTCGACCCGCTCGAAAAAACCGCCGGGAATTTCCACTTCTTTCGCAAGATCAATCGTCGGGTACGTCAAGTTTTTGGCGACCTCGGCCGAAAAGACGCCGATGACGAAAATGTAGATCGTCAAGTAGAGGGCCACCGGGATGAACAGCCCGAGCGCCATGGCCTTTGTTCCGTCTTTTGGCCGTTTCATCAGCATCGTATAGAAGAGAATGATTTCGAACCCGGAGTAGGAAAGCCCCACCGCTTGCGAGCCGTCCAGCAAGGAGCGCCAGTCGGATGAGAAAAAGGGGCGAACGTTTTCGACTTCGATCAATTGCGAGGTGAACAGCAAGACGAAAAACATCACGACCAGGACGACTGGCAAAAACAACAGGTTGAGCCGCAGCATGGAGATGCGCGATCCCGCCACGGCATACTGGACGATCAACAGAAAGCTCAACGTAATCATTTCGACTGGGGTGTTGTAAAACAAATACTGCTTGGCGATGTTGCCGATCGCGCGAATCTCGAAGGACACGAACAGCATCGTGTACAGACAGACGAGCAAGGTCAGGACGTAGCCGACCGGCTTGCTTGCGATCATCGAGGTGTACTCGAAAAAAGTTTGCCTGGGGAAGCGGGCGGCGAGCTTGGCGAGCAGCCAGCCGATCAGAAAGGCGATCAGGCCGCTGATGACGACGGAAATCCAGCCGTCGAGTCCGCTGGTCGCTTTGGCGAGCCCGCGCGGGAAGGTCAGGATGCCGACACCGATCGTAACCGCGGCGATGTTGATACCCATATGATTTTTGGTGAGCATTTTATCTGACAAGGTTTGTGCACTCATTTGGAGTCCCCTGTTCTCATTCGGATTTCATCTTCTGGGTGCAGGACTTCGGGACGGTCTTTTAAAAAGGTGACAGGCGCGCGCAAAATCAAGTCTTTCCAGTCTCTGGGCATTTGCGGGGCAAACGGAGCCAGGCACGGATGGCCGATGCTCGTCAGATTGGACAGGTGGATGATGATCGTAATCAGGCTTAGCACGACGCCGTACACCCCGAAGATGGCGGCGGCAAACATGGCGAAAAACCGGATCATGCGAAACGCGATCGCCAGGTGGTACGACGGAATGGCAAAGGACGAAATCGCTGTCAGCGCTACGACGATGACCATGACCGGGCTGACGATCCCGGCTGATACCGCGGCGTCGCCGATGACGAGACCGCCGACGATGCCGACCGTCTGGCCAATCGGTTTGGGCAGACGCAGCCCCGCCTCCTGCAACAGCTCCATCGTCGTAATCATCATGATCGACTCCACGAAAGCCGGAAATGGAACGCCGTCCCGTGTGGCGGCAATGGAGAAGGCGAGATCGGACGGAATCAGGCCAGGGTGAAACGTGACCAGGGCGATGTAGAGCGACGGCGAAAATACAGCGAAAAAAGCGGCCAAATAACGCAAGAGCCGGGTCAGTGTGCCGACGATCCAACGCTCGTAGTAGTCCTCGGGAGAGTGCATGAGCAGACCGAGCGTGACGGGGAGAATCAGTACCATCGGCGTGCCGTCCAGCATGATCGCGACCCGCCCTTGAAACAGGGCGGCACTCACCTTGTCCGGGCGCTCCGTATTGTGCACCTGGGGGAAGGGCGAGAGAAAATCGTCCTCGATCCACTGCTCGATAAACCCTGACTCTTCTACTTCATCAATGTCGATGGTGGCGATTCTGCGGTGAACTTCCTTGACCAAATTGTGATCCACAATATTGTCGATGTAGGCGACGATCAGCTCGGTTTTGCTGCGCGTTCCTACCAGGGTGCTATCAAAGCGCAGGCTCGGGTCCTTTACTCTTCTGCGGATCAGCACCGTGTTGTCCCGGATGCTTTCAGTGAAGCCGTCGCGTGGACCGCGCACAAGCCCTTCGGAGACGGGCTCCTCGATGGCCCGGGACTTCCAGCCTTTGCTGTCAATGAGGATGATCTCGCTCGTGCCGTCGACAAAAATGGCGGTATCTCCGGACAAAATACAGTCGATGGTGGCTGCGAGAGACGTTTCTTTTTTTATTTCGACAACGGACAAGACCTCATCAAAAAGCAGGTTGAGGATCGCATCTGGTTCAGTAGGAACGGTTTTTTCCGCGGTAGAGATCATCAACTGGATATGGCCCAGCACTTGCGCATGGAGCATATCCGCATTGGCCAGACCATCAATCGCAATGACGGCGCACGGATGGTTGCTGTTGCCGATGAGAAAGCTGCGGATCAGCAGATCGTGAGGGTTGCCAAGCAAGGAGCGAAACAGGTCCATGTTTTCCTGCAGGCTGCTGGACAGCTTTTTGCCGGCAAGCTGTGGCTGTGACTGCTGCATGTGCTGCATGAGGGGAGAGGTTTTCTTTTTGCGTCGCTGGGCGAAAAATTTTCGCATCATGGAAGTCCCTCCCGTTCAAAATGCGAATAGCATGTTAGTGCGATTTTTTCCAGAACAAAGGGAATTTATGCGGATGAAAGTTCCACGACAAACTTTCGCACAAAGAATTGAACAACCCTATGAGGTATGATACATTCGGCATGGTAGAATAGAGAGTAGTAGAGAGAGTAGGAAAGACGGAGAAGGGTGGAATCGTAGTGCTTGACAGTCAAGTTTTGGTTCGGGAGACAGACTTTGCGAAACTCGCGCATACATGGGAAGAGCTGGCGCAAGCGATGGCCGGGCAGGGAGATCAAGCGACTCCTGCCAAGCTGAAGCAGCTTGCAAAAAAAACGCGGAAAGCCGAGCTGAACATCGCTTTCTGTGGACACTTTTCCGCAGGGAAGTCCACGATGATTAATACGCTGCTGGGGGTCAGCCTGCTGCCCTCCAATCCGATTCCGACCAGCGCCAATGTCGTGAAGATCCGCGGTGGCGAAAAAGCTGCTCGCGTCTATACAATGAACGGCGACGTCGTGACGTTTGATCCGGATACGGAGATGGAGAAGCTCAAGCAGTTTGCCGTTGATGGAGATACCGTGGAGTCTGTAGAAGTCTCCTATCCGGGAACGCTTCTCGACGAGCATTCCAGCCTGCTCGACACGCCAGGGATCGACTCGACCGACGCCGCGCACAAAATCGCGACGGAATCCGCGCTGCACCTGGCTGACGTCGTCATTTACATGATGGATTACAACCACGTCCAGGCAGAGGAAAACTTCAACTTTACGAAAACCTTGAAAGATCGCGGCAAGCCAGTCTATATGGTTGTGAACATGATTGACAAGCACATTGACTTTGAGCTTGATTTTGAGAGCTACAAGGAAAGTGTGGAGGAAGCGTTCGCGACCTGGAACATTCATCCCGACGGCATTTTTTACACCTCGCTCGCGGAGCCGGACCATCCGGAAAACCAGTACGCGGAGTTTCGGCAAAAGCTGCTGGCGCTGATCGCTGGACGCGAGGAGCTGGTAGGCAAAAGCGTTCGCAGCGCTGCCGAGCATTTGATCGAGGAACACGTCCAGGCGGTAAAGGCCAGCCATGCCTCCAAGCGTCAGGAGCTGGAAAGCAAGCTGGACAGCCTGGAGCTGGCAGACGTAGACAGCCGCGATGCCCAAGGGGTGTCCGCCGCGCTTGCCCAGGCAGAGGCGCTCATGGCGTCGCTGAAAAACCGCACAGCAGAAGCGCGCGCCCAGATGGAAAAAGACTTGGGCTCGCTGCTCGACAACGCCCGGTTGACGTACTACAGCACGAACGAAGCGGCGCAAAGCTACCTGGAGAGCCGCAAGCCTGGCTTCAAGGTGGGCTTTTTGTTTGCGGGGAAAAAGACCGAGGAAGAGCGCCAGCGCCGCGAGGAAGCGCTGTTGGCCGAGTTCCGCGAAAAAGTGGCGGGCAATCTCGACTTCCATTTCAAGGAACTGATGAGCAAGCAGCTTCAAGCGCATGACATCCGCGACGAGGAGTACCACGCGCGTGTCCATGCGACCGAGATCGCAATTACGGGCGAGTTCCTGGCCAAGCACATCAAGGATGGGGCGGCTTCCCGCGAGTATGTGATGAACTACTGTACAGACGTCGCGAACGCGATCAAGCTGGAGTACAGACGCGCGGGTCTTCTGTTCATCGAGGAAGTCGTCGGACGCCTGGAGAGCCAAAGCGAGCAGGAGAGCGCGGCACAGCTCGAACGCCTTGGCGTCCTGCGCGAGATGGCTTCGCTGCATGAACAGCTTGCAAGCCTCACCGCGAGCGAAGAAAACACGAGAGAAAGATTGCAGGCAATCATGCGTGAAGGAGAATAGGAATCATGAATCAGCTTCGAGACAAACTTGTGGCGGCCGCAGAACGGCTGCGCCGCGCAAGCCATGAAATCGTTTCCGTACCAGGGATGCAACAACAGGCGCAGGCGATGCAGGAGCGGGCAGAGCGCCTGACCGCCAACCGCTTCACGGTCGCCTTGTTCGGCGCATTCAGCGCCGGAAAATCTTCTTTTGCCAATGCGTTGATGGGCGATCTCGTCCTGCCTGTATCGCCGAACCCGACGACGGCGGCGATCAACAAAATCATGCCGCCAAGCGCGGAGCACCCGCACGGCACGGTGCGCGTGGTGCTGAAACAAAGAGACGCGGTGGAGCAGGACGTGCTGCGCTCGCTCGCCGTTTTTGGACTGCATGCCGCAAGCCTGGAAGGCGCGCTGTCCGAACTGAACAAAATTGACGTGGCGCAAATTCCGCCGACAGCGAAGCCGCACTACACGTTTTTGAAAGCCGTCACGAAAGGTCTTCCCGAGATGGACACGCATCTGGGCGGAGAGCTGATCGTGGACATGCAAGCATTTAAAAGCTTCGTCGCCAAAGAAGAAAAGGCTTGCTTTGCCGAATACATCGAGCTTTTCTACTCTTGCCCGCTCACCGATCAGGGCATCGTGCTGGTCGACACGCCAGGGGCGGATTCCATCAATGCCCGCCATACGGGTGTGGCGTTTGAATACATGAAAAACGCGGACGCTGTCCTGTTCGTCACGTATTACAATCACGCGTTTTCCCAGGCTGACCGCGAGTTTTTGCTGCAAATGGGCCGGGTCAAGGACACGTTCGAGATGGACAAGATGTTTTTCATCGTCAATGCGGCTGACCTCGCCGCTTCGGAAGAGGAGCTGCAGGGTGTCATTGCGCACGTAGAGAAAAACTTGCTCACCTGCGGCATCCGCCTGCCGCGCATTTATCCGGTATCCAGCCAGACGGCGCTTTTGGCGCGCATGCATGAAAAAGGCAAGCTGGCGGCTTCGGCGGAAAAAGTATACCGTCAGCGCACGCAAACGGCAGAAGGCGCTCCGCTCATGCCGGCAGAGGAAGCGTTCAAGCTGTCAGGCATGGCCGCTTTTGAAACAGCGTTTCTCCGGTTCACGATCGACGAGCTGACACAGATTGCCGTGAACGCAGCGATGGGCGAAATTCGCCGCGCTTACGACACGTTGACCGAGTTCATGCGCATGGCCCAGTCCGGTGAAGACGAGCGGCTCGCCCGCAAGGAAGCGGCGAGCAAGGCCCAGTCGGATGCGTTGGCTGCCGTAGCGGCTCTGTCTACCGCTTCGTACGAGCGCGACCTGACAAAAGAGCGCGAGGAACTGCTCTACTACGTCAAGCAGCGGCTGTTTTTCCGCTTCAACGAGCTGTTCAACTTCGCCTTTAACCCGGCGGTTCTCAAGGAAGACGGGCGCAGCATGAAGCAGGCGCTCCAGGGCTGCCTGACCGATCTGCTGCGCTCGATCAGCTACGATCTGGCACAGGAGCTGCGCGCCACCACACTGCGCCTGGAAAAGTTCCTGAGCAAGCAGGGAGCCGCGCTCGTTTCCGCGTGGCAAAAAGACGTGCACGCCTACGCAGCAGGTTTGACGCTGGCGCCGTACCAGCAGCGCCAGGTCGAGACGCTCGCCTTTGCCGAGGAGCTGCCGGTGTCTGTTGAGGCATTCCAGCCAGCGCTTGGGCTGTTCAAAAACACGAAAGACTTTTTTGAGCAGGACGGCAAGCTGAAGCTGCGCGAAGAGCTGGAAAAGCGCATGCAAGAGCCGGTAGCGGCTTACGTCGCGACCGGAAGCGAGCAGCTTGGCGAGCAGTTCAGCGCGCTGTTCAGCGAGATGGTCGCGACAGAGCGGAACCGGGTTGTCGAGCAGATTAACGAATACTTCACAGGGCTGTTTGCCGCGCTGGATATGACCGTGGATCTCGAAGAGCTGGGAGCGAAGGTAAACCGCGTGGCCGCGGAACTGGAGTAACGGCTTGTGAAGCGATAGAAAAAAGAAGGCAGCGCACGCTTTTCGTCAGGCAAGGGACGGGCGTGGCTGCCTTTTTTTACGTGCAGCTAAGACGGCGCCAGCGGCTTGGCGCAGCCAAATTTTGTCATGCGGTCCGAATCTGTCGGAACAAGAACCGCTGCGGGCGGGTAAGCAAGCTTGGCGCACAGCAACGGTTGCTCGTGCGAGGGCCTGACAAATAGCGGCCAAAGCTTTAACCGCAACGAAAAAAACGCCCAAGCATTTGCACGGGAGGCAAAGCGTGGGCGTTTTTTGCTTGGGCCAGTTTTATTCGCTTGCTTTTTTGTACTGGTCAAACTGGGCAGCCACTTCCTTGGACGGTTCGCTGGTCAGCTTGCTGACGATAAGGATGGCGAGCAAGCTTGCGGCGAAGCCCGGAACCATTTCGTACAGGAAGTCTTTCAGCACATCGAAGCGCGTCCAGACGATGACGGTGACGGCTCCGGCGATCATGCCAGCGAGCGCGCCCCATTTGTTCATCCGCTTCCAGTAGAGGGACAGCAGGATGACAGGACCGAACGAAGCGCCGAATCCGGCCCAGGCGTAGCCGACGAGGTCGAGGATCGTATCGTTTTTGTTCAGCGCCAGCAAAAAGGCGATGACGGCGACGATCAGGACGGAGAGGCGGCCGACGGCGACCAGCTCTTTATCCGAAGCCGAGCGCTTGAGAAACGTTTTGAAAATGTCTTCCGTCAGCGAGCTGGAAGTCACGAGCAACTGGGAAGAAATCGTGCTCATGATGGCAGCCAAAATCGCAGCGAGCAAAAAGCCGGTGATGAGCGGATGGAACAACACAGTACCGAGCTGGATAAAGATCGTTTCCGGGTCGGCAATCGTCCAGCCTTGCTTCGCGAACAGCGCAATCCCGATCAGTCCGGTAAACATGGCGCCAGCTACGGAGAAAATCATCCAGCCCATTCCGATTGAACGCGCTTTCTTAATTTCTTTTGTAGAAGTAATCGCCATAAAGCGGACGATGATGTGCGGCTGTCCGAAGTAGCCGAGCCCCCAGGCGAACAAGGAAATAATTCCGAGCAGACTTGTATCTTTGAAAATATCGAGCAGGGACGGATCGACCGAGCGAATGGTCGTAAACGTTTCGCCCACGCCGCCAACGGTCAAGATCGTGACGAGCGGCACCATGATGAGGGCAATGACCATAATCAGCCCTTGCACGGCATCGGTCCAGCTTACGGCGAGGAAGCCGCCAAACAGCGTGTACGCGATGGTAACCAGGCCAACTACCCACAAGCCTGTACGGTAGTCCATGTCAAACGTGTTTTCAAACAGGACACCGCCGGATACAAGGCCAGACGAGACGTAAAACGTGAAGAAGATCATGATAACGAGTGCCGAGACAAGGCGCAGCATCCGGGAGCCATCACCGAAGCGGTTTTCCAGGTAAGCCGGGATCGTAATGGAGTTGTTGGCTACCTCCGTGTACGTGCGCAGACGCGGAGCCACGTACAGCCAGTTGGCATACGCACCGAGTGTCAGACCGATGGCGATCCAGGAGGCGCTAAGGCCTGTGGCGTACATCGCACCGGGCAATCCCATCATCAGCCAGCCGCTCATGTCGGATGCGCCAGCGCTGAGAGCGGTTACAGTTGGTCCGAGTGACCTGCCGCCGAGCATGTAGTCACTCAAGTTGGAGGTACGCTTGTAGGCATAATAGCCGATGAGCAGCATGCCTACCATGTACACAATGATGGACGTGAGCAGCATATTCATGGATAGCACCTCTTGTTCAGTTCAATATTGTTAAAAGTAATAGTGACGTCTTACACAATATCATGCCCAGATATGAAAATCTACAAAAAAAACACAGAAAATTTAGTAGAAAAACAATAAAAAGTTTTTAATCGAATTAAAAAAACCCGCGATTTTACCATCGCAGGTTCAATTTTCTATTTTATCCTTTTTTTACTGCACTTGAATCTGTCCATTGCCGTCAAGAGTCACCTTGAACTCCTTCACGACAGTAGGCTCTGCACCCGGGTTGTTCAAATCGTGTTTCAGCACTTGAAAAGACCCGTCGCCAGCGAGCTTGCCTGTGTATTCCACTCCGAACAGTTCGGACTTGTAAAAACTGAAGTTGGCCAGCTCAGTCTGCTGCAACTGGTCGACGAGCAACTGTCCGTCACCGCTGAACATGGCGTTGCGCAGAGGCTCAGAGGATTCGTATTTTTGCTGGAGATAAGTCTTCAATTGCTGGGCGATTTCCGATTCTGCGAGCTGCTTGCCCGCTTCCACCGCCTGCTTGCCTACCTCGATGGCCTGTTTGCCCGTTTCTACTGCCTGTTGCGCTGTCTGTACGCCTTCGGAAATTTCCGAGCAGGCTGTCAAGAGCAGCGCGCAGCCGAGAATCCATGCTTTTTTCATGTTCGTGCTCCACCCCTTCCTTGCACTCTTGAATCGTACTTGATTTATTTTACTGTATATCCACTTTCGGCGCATCCGCATATGATGAGGTAAGCGTAAGAGCTGCACTGATTACAGGGAGGAAGCGCAATGATTCAAGGGAAAGTAAAATGGTTCAGCAAGGAAAAAGGATATGGATTCATCGAGCGGGATGGAGGCCCTGACGTGTTCGTGCACTATTCGGCGATCACGGGCACAGGCTACCGGAATTTGGAGGAAGGCGAGCAGGTCGTGTTTGAGATTGTGAATGGACAAGCGGCAAATGTCGCGCGCAAAATCGTCTAGGCAAGAACAGAGCTTATACTGTAGCCTGTAAAAACAGCAGATGACCGATCCGTCATCTTTTGATTCCAGACGCCGTCACACCCGTAAGGGCAGACGGCGTCTTATTGTTGGCAGACCGTTCTTCCAGGGGGGGTTTCCCCCGCAGGGAGTGCAAGTCCTACAGGTTGTAGAGAAAGACGGCCAAGGCGATGACGAGCATCGACGTAATACACCCGTATATGAGCAGCAGGTTGCGCGAACGCTGCTTGAAGCTGCGCTGCTTGGCTTCCACAGGCTTCAGACCGATGAGAAACGTCCCGACGAACGCAAAGACAACGAGGATGATGACGGCAACAATAAAGGGAAAAATAGTCATGACGGACCAATCGTCCTTTCTGTATCACACAGTCATCCTGTGAGGCACACACAAGGATGCAGATGGTTGGTAAGGTATCTGCTTCGATCATATACCGTCCTATGCAAAAAGTGGCCATCCACTTTGCGGTTTTTTTGCTCATCCACTTGCGGTAAATGCTTCTGCAAAACGCTCGACTGCGGCAGGAATTTGTCCGAGAGAGGCTCTTCCGAACGTAAAGCGCACATGCCCCGGCGCTGCTCCGAACAGATGGCCGGGCACGAAGACGACGCCCCGCTTGACGGCTTCGGTCAGGAGCTGCTGCTCGCTCCATGTTCCGGCAAAGCGGCACCAGAGATGGATGCCGCCTTGTGCTCCCGCCATGTCGACCTGTTCGCCGAATGTTTCTTGCAGCGAAAAAAATAGCTGGTCGTGACGGAGGGCAAGCTGCGTGCGCAGCCGATCGACGTGCCGGGCAAACTCGGCGGAAGCCAAAAAGCGGTCGGCCAGCCATTGCGGGAAAATGCTGTGCCCGAAGTCAAACTGCTGCTTCGCGTCCGCCAGCCGCTCGATGACGGTCTGCGGGCCGACAATCCAGCCGATGCGCAGGCCGGACGCGACGATTTTGGTCAGCGAGCTGATGTACAGGACTGTGCCGTGCTTGTCCAATGATTTGAGCGTAGGGATCGGTTCTTTGGAAAAAGCGGTCAGGCTGTAAGGATCGTCCTCGATGATCGGAATGCCGTTTTCAGCGGAAAAAGCGAGCAGTTGCTTCCGGCGGGCAAGCGACAGGAGCGTCCCGGTCGGATTTTGGAAGTTCGGGTTGAGAAACACCATTTTGATCCGATGCTTGCGGTGCAGTTCGGCGAGCTGGTTCGGGTCGATGCCATGCCGCTCGACGGGAAGCGAAAAGGTGCGCAAGCCAGCCGAGTGAAACAGCGGCAAGGAATGGCAGTACGAAGGCGTCTCGATCGCTACGGCGTCGCCTGGTTTGAGCAGGCATTGCACGACGAGGTGCAAGGCTTGCTGCGCCCCGGAAGTAATCATGATCGAGGTGGCGGGCGCTTCGATGCTGCGCCATTCTTGCATATGGCGGCCCAGCGTCTCGCGCAGCGACCAGTTGCCTTGCGGATGCTCGTAGCCGAGGTGAGCGGGAAAGTCATCTTGGCTTATCAACTGTCGCAGCGTATCGCGGGGAACGAGATCAGGCGAAAGCTCGCCGCTCGCCAGGTCGATCAGTTCGTTTTCCTGCGTTTCTCTGCGGATTTTCCGGATGAGCGGCAGATTGGGGCGAAACGATCCGGTCTCGGTCAGATGCCGCCAGTTCGGGACCCGCGTGCGAGCCAAGCCCCAAATGTCCTGGCTGACGAGCGTTCCGCTCCCTTGCCTGCGCTCCACGATCCCGGCCGCCTGCAGCTCGTCGTAGGCGGCGACAATCGTCGAACGGTTGACGCCCAGCTCTTTTGCCAGCGAGCGCTCCGAGGGCAGGCTGCTGCCCGGGCCGAACTCGCCGCTGCTGATGCGCTGCTCGATCTGCTCGGCAATTTGCTTGTATAACGGCTTTGTTTTTGTCCCTGTCGTCTTGTCGTCCATGTCCATCCTGCTTTCTGTGCGTGTTCAAATTCCGTGGCAGAAGTTAAAATCATCCAGCTCATTATACCATTGATCGAATCTTGGCTTTCAATTTTGACACGGTTTGTTTAGTATAGAGGACGAAGGAGTTGATGGGGTTGAAACAATATTTAGACTTGTGCCGACGCATTTTGGCTGAAGGCGTCACGAAAGAAGACCGGACAGGCACAGGTACGATGAGCGTTTTCGGGCATCAGATGCGTTTTGATTTGAGCGAGGGCTTTCCGTTGGTCACGACGAAAAAGCTGCATATGAAATCAATCATTCACGAGCTGTTGTGGTTTTTGTCTGGAGACACCAACATTCGCTACCTCCAGGAAAACGGGGTGCGAATCTGGAATGAGTGGGCAGACGAGAACGGCGATTTAGGCCCGGTGTACGGCAAGCAGTGGCGTTCCTTTACCGGGCGCGACGGCAAGACCGTGGACCAAATTCAATGGGTGGTGGAGGAAATCAAAAAAAATCCGGACTCCCGCCGTCTGGTCGTGAGCGCGTGGAATCCGGCGGACTTGGACGAGATGGCGCTGCCGCCGTGCCATTTGCTGTTCCAGTTTTACGTGGCGGACGGCAAGCTGTCGTGCCAACTGTATCAGCGCAGTGCCGACACGTTTTTGGGCGTGCCGTTCAACATTGCTTCCTACGCGCTGTTGACGCACATGGTGGCACACGTCACCGGGCTCAAGGTCGGCGATTTTGTCCACACGCTGGGCGACGCGCACCTGTATGTGAACCATATCGAGCAGGTGAAGCTCCAGCTCACGCGCGAGCCGAAGCCGCTGCCCAAGCTGAAGCTCAATCCGGCGGTCACGTCCATTTTTGACTTCACGTATGACGATATCGAAATTGTCGATTACGAGGCGCATCCGCACATCAAGGGCGAGGTGGCGGTATGATTAGCCTGATTGTGGCCTACGCGAAAAATCAGGTGATCGGCAAAGACGGCGACATGCCGTGGAGCCTGCCAGCCGACTTGAAAAACGTCAAGGAGATCACGACCGGCAAAACGATTGTCATGGGCAGGAAGACGTTCGAGTCGATCGGCAAGCCGCTTCCGAACAGGCGAAACGTCGTGCTGACCCGCAGCCGGGCCTTTCACCCGGAGGGCGTCGACGTCGTGCACACAAAAGAAGAGGTGCTCGCGCTGGGCGACGTCATCATTTTTGGCGGTGCCGAGATTTACCGCCAGTTTCTGGATGTCGTGGATCGGATGTACATTACGGAAATTGATCTGGAGACGGAAGGCGACACGTTTTTTCCGGCCTGGGACCGCGACGCGTTTGTGCTTGTGGACAAGCGCGAGGGCGTAGTGGACGAGAAAAACGCGCATCCGCATACATTTTACGTGTACGAGCGCAAAAAATAGATGATCGGCGATCATATAGAAAAAATGCCTCCTGTCAGTCAGGAGGCATTTTTGGTTTGGCGGCGCGTTCAGATAGCTCCAGATAGGCGTCACGCAGCCACGGATGCACGACGCGGAGCTTGTCGCGCCGCTCCCACAAATACGCCAGATAGACGAGCGCGGCGCACTCCAGCGAATCGTCCAGCGCCGCGAGCAACGGCTGGAGATAGGGGGGCGTGCCCGGCTGATCCCACTTGATTTTGTCGGCCACAAAAAGGACGAGGTCCAACGGCTTTGCGCCGGCCTTCAATGTCGTGTGGCAGCCGATAGCAGATAAAATGTCTGCATCCGAAACCGCAAAAAGCTCGCGGGCTATGACGACGGACAGCTTTTGGTGCACGATCATCGGAAATTGTTCTTCCTCTGGCAGCACGTCCACCCCTGCCAGCCTCGCTACCTCGATCCTCTGGCTGTTCGGAAAAATCGCGCTGCTGTCGTGCAAAAGCCCTGCCGTGACGGCGGCTTGCCGATCCACGCCGAAGCGGATCGCCAGCCGTTCTGCCTCCTGGGCAACCAGTACGGAGTGCCGCGCTGTTTCGGTGCATCCGTGCAAGCGAAAGAGGCTGCAAATATCGCGAGCCAGGCTATCTGTACGTTCCCATTCTTTTGTCCACGCTGCCAAAAGCGTCATGGGCATTCTCCTTTTGCCGAACAGGCTGGACTCCCAAAAGGGGCAAGACTTTTCGCGCGAAAAATCAGTATATTCCTATTGTACAAACAAAAGACGGCGCGTGTCGAGCTTTCCCTCTCCCCAAGACATATCGCAGCCGCCTTTCGCATACAAACAGTAGAAAACGGGTGGACAAACCGCGGGAGGAATAGGATGAAGGTCGACTTTCACGTGCATCTGGAAGAAGGGCCATACTCGCTGGACTGGCTGGTCGGGCAGGCTTGCGCGCTCCGGCCGTTTTTGGACGAAAAGGAGGAGAGCGAAAGCCGAGGCTGGGCCAACGAACTGGTCAAAGGGCTTGCCCAAAGGCTTCAGAGCGGCCCGTACTCCAGAGAGTGGCTGGACTTGTATCGGGCGCGGGCCAAGCAGGCAGGAATCGTGCAAGTGTGTGTAGCGGAGCATCTGTACCGTTTTGCGGAGTACCGCCCCTACTACGAGCGGCATGTTCGCGTAGGCGACGACCGCCTGGGCAGGGCGCAGCGGCGCTGGCTTGCGCAGATGGCCAACGATTCGCTTCCGGCCTACGTCGCGTTTCTGGCGGAAGAGCGCGAGCGATGGGCGGAGGACGGCCTTGCGCTGCGCATCGGGATTGAGCTAGATTATTTTCCGGGCGGGGAAGACGTGCTGCGTGAAGTGAGCGGGCAGTATCCGTGGGACGTGTGCATGGGAGCGGTCCATTTTCCCGGGGGATGGGGCTTTCCGGTTCGGGACGTCCAGGAGTATTGGGAAAGGGTGGCGCCAGCGGGCTTGTACAGCAGCTATTTCGATGTGCTGGAGCAGGCGATCGAAAGCGGCCTGTTCGATGTCATGGTGCACCTCGACGGGATCAAAGCATTCGGGCCGAAGCCGGACGAGACGGCGCTCTTGCCTTATTACCAGCGGATCGCCCGGGCGCTGCGGCGCAAAGACATGGCCGCCGAGCTGAACGCCGGGTACGTGCGCGGCCAGTCGCTGCGCGAGTTTTCCCCGAGCTTTCGCTTTTTGCAAATTCTCGCGCAGCACGAGGTGCCGATCACGCTGTCTTCGCATGCGACCGCTCCCGATCAGGTGGGGCAGCATCTGGCCGAGGCGCGGGCGCAGTTGAAGCGGGCAGGCTTTGCCGCTGTCGCCGTTTTTGCCGACAGAAAAAGGAGCGAGCTTGCGATTGGCTGAGGGAGCTTCCCCATTGTGGGCGCATTTTTGCTATGATAAAGACAGGCATAAAAAAAGTGCACCCAGTGGGAGGAGAAAAACAGATGTCCTTGCAGGAACAACTGAAATCGTTGCTCAAAGAGGTGGAGCCGCAAATCATTTCGTGGCGCCGCCATCTTCACCAATATCCGGAGCTTTCCTTTCAGGAGGAAAAGACGCCGGCGATGATTGCGGAAATCTTGAGAAATCTGAATTTTGACGAAGTGCGGACAGGAGTAGGCGGCCGCGGAGTGATCGGAGTGCTCAAGGGCAGCCGTCCGGGCAAGGTCGTCGCGTTGCGCGCCGATTTTGACGCGTTGCCGATTCAGGATCAAAAAGACGTTCCGTACAAGTCAACTGTTCCTGGGGTCATGCACGCATGCGGCCACGACGCCCATACCTCCCAGTTGCTGGGGCTGGCAAGCGTACTCGCTTCGCACCGCGACCAGTTCGCCGGAGAGATTCGCTTTTTGTTCCAGCATGCGGAGGAAGAATCTCCGGGCGGCGCGATTCAAATGACGGAGGACGGGGCAGTCGACGGCGTCGATGCAGTGTTTGGCGTCCATCTCTGGTCCATGCTGCCAGTAGGCAAAGTGTTCATCAGCGGCGGCCCGATCATGGCGAACACGGATGACTTCGTGATCGAGATCAAAGGGCGGGGCGGCCACGGCGCTGTTCCGGAGGAAACGGTCGACTCCATCGTGATCGGCTCGCAAATCGTCGGGAATTTGCAGACGATCGCCAGCCGCAACGTCAGCCCGCTGGAGAGCGTCGTCGTGACGGTCGGTACGTTCAATGGCGGCGACAACAACAACATTATTGCAGATGGCTGTCGCCTGACGGGAACCGTGCGTACGTTTTTGCCGGACGTGCGGGATCGCGCGGAGCAGCGCCTCGGCGAAATCGCCATCGGCACGGCGAAGATGATGGGCGGCGAGGCGAAAGTATCGTACGAGCGCGGCTACCCGGCTGTCATCAATCACGAAGAGGAAGCGCAGCTCGCCCGCGAGGCGGCAGTGGCGGCGTTTGGCCCTGAGCGCGTGGAGCCGATGAAGCCGCTGATGGGCGGAGAAGATTTCTCATACTACCTGGAAAAGGTTCCTGGCGCCTACCTGTTTGTCGGGGCGGGCAATCCGGAAAAGCTGGCGAACTACCCGCACCACCATCCGCGCTTTGACATCGACGAGGATTCGATGCTCATTGCCGGAGAGCTGTTGGGACGAACAGCCCTGCTCTACTTGGAAAAGCATCAGGCGTAAACAAGAAGACTTGCAAAGATGCGCTTTTGCCTAGCGGTGGCAAAGGCGCTTTTTTTTGCCTGCTGCCATAAACTGATGAAATGAGGCGTCACACACCGCACACGGCATACGGGTGAACAAAGGAGGGACGGCCTCAGTGAGAAAACGGATCGGCATACTGACCTACCGGGGAGAAGCCGGATTTGTCGAACCAGGATTTTTGCGCCGTCTGGTCAAAGAAGGCAACGGCATGGGGGCGGATGTTTTTGTATTCGGGCCGCAGGATGTCCAGTTTTCCAAGCGCAGGATCAAAGGCTTCATCCCCGCCGAAAAAGGCTGGAAGAGTGAATGGTTCGACTGGCCGGACATTGTCATCGACCGCTATCGGTATTACCCGTTGGCGAAGCACAGCCGCTACCTGCCGTTTCGCAAGCAAAACTGGTTCCGCTATGCCAACAGCCGTTTCACGAATAAATTTAATCTGCATCAAATTTTGCAGGTAGATCCGCTTTTGACGAGGTGGCTGCCGGAAACGTTCGCCTACTCCAGAAGCACGCTCGTTTCCATGCTGGCACGCCATCGCCTGGTCTATCTCAAGCCGACAAACGGCTCAGGCGGGCGGAGCATCCTGCGCGTGGAAAAAACCGAAGAGGGCTACTTGCTGCACGGCCGAACCAAGCAACAGGCGAAAAGCAGCGAAAAGCTCCCGTCCATCGCCAAAGTATGCGAGCGGCTGGAGGCGTGGATGGAGCGCGAGAAAAACGGCAGAGAAGACTTTTTTCTGCAACAAGGGCTACAGTTGTCGCTGGTGCCGGGGCGAACCGTCGATGCGCGAGTGCTGGTGCAAAAAGACGGAAAAGGCATCTGGGGGCTGACGGGCATGGGAATCCGCATCGGCTCGACGCGATCCTCGACCTCGAATTTGCACGGCGGAGGCACGGCGATGGCGGCGATCCCTTTTTTGGTCAATCGCTTCGGGCAAGAAGAAGCGAGGCGCATCGTGCTGGAATGCAAAGAGCTCGTCGTGCAAACGGTGGCGCGCATCGAGCAGCACTTCGGGCAGATGATGGAGTTTGGCTTTGATCTCGGCATTGATGTGCACGGCAGGGTGTGGATTATCGAAATCAATCCGAAGCCGGGCCGGGAAATATTCAGGCAGTTGGGAGAGCTTCGCCGCTACCTTCAGGCGGTGCGCCGCCCTTTGGAATACGCTTTGTACCTGATCGAACAGGACGCGCAGCGAAAAGACCAGTCATTCGGTTGAAAAGGCCCTTCTGCAGCTGGAAGGGTCTTTTTTAAACCCTGAGACGCTGTTTGACCGTCGTAAGCCACTTTCGAACATATTTCAAAAAGAAGAAACTGTAAAAAAGGTCTGGAGGAAGGAATGCATTTCAGTGCTATTGCTATATTAACGTGATGGCGGGAGCAGATATGTCGAACAATCGTGGGGCGATTTAGTAATTGTCTAAAAGAAAAAAACTGGACGCACTCAATCGTACCAGTTCCTCCGTATGTTGTATCCAGTATGAATCTCTCATTTACTAGATTGTCTATTCATGATGATTTGAAATTGCACAATATATTCGTCCAGACATTGGCTTAACACTATAACTTCGCTGTCGGAAATCCCCTTTTCTTGGACCAGTTTCACTAATTGTTCTCGCATTTCCTCTATGATTTCTGATATGTTCTCTTTTTTTCGATTATTCTCTGTCAGATCAGTAGAGGGAACGCTTATTTTTTTCCCCGTATCTACAATCATCAGCTCCCTATTTTTTCAATATAAGGGTACATATAACTATATGTTATTCTGCCAAAAACAAGCAGTTGGGGAATATTGCATAGATATGAAGATTAACATAACCAACGATAGGGGGGAGGGGAAAATATGGATTTTTTTGTCGCGACAAGATATAATTTGTAATAAAATGTAAAAACATGGTCCTAAAGCAGAAATGCAGTCTTTTGATTACCTGGAATATATGCTTGTTGTAATAGAAGATGGGGTGCCGTTTCCTGTGGATGATGTCGGAAGAATGAAACCGAGAAGATATTATTTTGAAATCGGTCTCTGGTATTTGACAGGAAAAATTGTATAGGAGTTTGGAAATGGACAATTTAATCATCGAACCTGGGGAGGGCATCGGTTTAATAAAATTTGGCATGAGCAAAGATGAAGTTGAAAAATGCATTCAAAGTTATACTGAAAAGTATCAGAAAGAATATCATATTCAGGACTATTTCAAGGGCTTCTTCATGTTGGAATATGATTCTGAAGGTAAGGTTGATTTTATAGAAATTCCTGAGGTTTTAAAGGAAACATTTAACTGCTTATTGATGGGCATTGATGTATTCAACACGAAAGCTGAAGATCTTGTAGAGAAAATTGATGAAATTGCAGAATATGATCGAAATCAATCTGATGGCTATACGTATTTTTTTCCGTCATTAGGGCTCTCTTTATGGAGATCAAAGAGGAATGCTAGAAGATTCGTTTAAAAAGCTAAGTTCAGAAAATCAAGAGGATAAAATAAGACACTTATATTTTGAATCCGTCAGGGAATGTAAATTTTTTGGGGGTAAATGGGTTTTTAACAGATGGAGGGTTCCGTCAACGGCTTTACATGGAGGGGCGGGCATGATAGGCTCGTTTGCCAACGGATAGTGAAGGTCAACTCGACTGCTTGAGTAGCACCTACCTCTCCATCTCACTATGTTGTTTGACTCTGCTATAATGGAACAAAGATCAGTAAGGATTGGCTAATTGAATTTGGAGAGTCGAAAAGTTACCCAAAGACTGACAGGTTCGTGAACATCATACTGCGTTTTCTGGAGTTTATACACGCTACGATTCTTGATGTAGACTCGGTGATCTTTCAAACGGAGGATTCACAAAACGTTTTGCATATCTACCCCAAACCTAATTTTAAGCAACTAAGCGTTCCTCATCGGGAAGAAATTTTTCGTTTACTGGCTCCACATCTTCAGGGAGAGGCTGAGAACGATTTGAAAATTCGTACAGCTTTGGGGGTCTGGACGAGTTTCTTTCTAAAGAATCCACAACATGCTTTTCTTGAAAGTATGGAAAAAGTAATGCGACCATATGAACATAAGGCGAAGAATGATATCATATCGGATCGAGTGGACTTCTTAGCTGGAATGATAAAGGTTGTACACCCTGACCAGGCAAAATTCCCCAATGGAGACGAGAAAAATACTGGCAGATTGCTAAGGGATCAACTTAAGGCTCTACTTAAAGGACCGAGGAAAGCTACTGAACTTAAGTATAATTATATGAGTGATAAAATTGAGAGATGTAAAAATGTCAGGAACTTAGTGATCCATAAGTTACAAGACAGCGATAAAAAGACCGATGTTAATCAAGTCGATTATGATATTTTTAGCACGTTTTTCTTCGAGAGTTTTGCTCACTTAATGTTACTGTCTCTGGAGTCATCTGTTCCGGATAGAGCATCAAACCAAGCTTAGTGTGAGAAGCGGTCAATTGGGGTCTCATTGATTAATGTTATATGATTGTGACTAACAGCGGCAACCTAAATTATTCAGGTTGCCGCTGTTAGTTTTCTGATGAAGTTCGCATGGTTATTTCAGATAAAATTGATGGAAAGCTATCAACTCGAAGTAAGGTGAACTATGAACCCGTACACATTAGATGATTCATTACTACAGCAATTCAAACAAGCTGTCTTCGACCATGATGATTTTTTGATTAACGCCTACTGTGACTTCAACGGAGAAAACCGCTGGAACCTGATCTGTTCTGCAAAAGATTGGCTTAGCGTCAGCGTTAATGGTTTACCGTACATCGACTTGAACCATGAAATTGATGACGTTCGTTCACTAAATGTCGCACAGTTAATAATGACTTACGACATAGTTGTCGAGTCAGTAAAGAAGCTGCTTCAGGTATTCGATCTTGAGCATCTGTTAAAAGGTGACAACTCCATCTTTAACAAGCCTGTACCAGATGACAGGTATTTTAAGCAGATACGAGCTTGTTTCGCAGCACATCCGGTAGATTTTGATAGCACTGATGGGGTAAAAGTCAAGGTAAAGGGCAGCAACCAAAAGCCAGAGAGGTATCTCGCTTCTTGGTCTAGCGATGTTGGGGGTAATGCCGATTATTCGGTTTATCTCTACAGCAATAAGCCAGGGTCAGATCCTATCCCCTTCTTGATGAACTTTGCTCAGATCCACGCTTATACAGCTTACAGCACCACAAGAGTTCAATGAACAAGAGCAGGAAGCCATAGCACCGTACCTGCGATTATTGAAACCTCTGGTCGAAGAAATATACCAACGTTGCAAACCATGCGGTATGTGTCAACGCCGACTTTATTTTGACCCACCATCGCTGGTTTAGAACTGACCCACCCGGCGATTTTTTGTTGGTTAGGTAGTAGATTCGGAGAATTTATCAGCCGCCCACACCATGATCGTATTGAATGATTGGAGGTTTTATTGTGATTACTTTTCCATCTGCAATATGGACGTTAATACCGAATCCTAAACCCAATACCAAGCATAATGATAATACAAACCCTTTTACAAATTTCTTCATGTTTTCTCGCTCCTTTCGTCTACAACACTTTGAAAGATCTTTTTCTGTTCATCCGATGCATGTTGAAGATGTGACCAAAACATACCAATACAGCTTTTGAAATAATCAAAGTCCTTGGATGCAGTAGTTAAAATAAGGCACCGTAAAGTTTCATCCAAGCCCTCTGAATACTTCCCTTTTTTAAACAAGTATACCGCTAAATGGTATCTGAAGTGAAGATGATGAATTTTATCAATAACCCCCTTAGCATTTCTAAATCCTTCTATATCTTCTGAAAATCGCTCTAATACTGATTCAACTGGAAAACCAAACTCATTGGCAGACTTGATTATCGTTACCAGACCGGGAAGTATCTCCTTTGGATTTTCGGAAAGGAACTCAAGGTAATCTGACAGAACCTCCGTGTTTCCCATAGACATAGACAAAGTGTATGAGTTAGCTAAAGCCCATAATCGAAGCTTATCAACTTCTGCTTCGCTTTCTTGATCGCGAATTTCAAACCAGCTTAAATCAGCATAGCCATTCGTGTAAATCTTTGATTCTTCATACTTGCCCATATTTTTCAGTGCTACAGCTTTTAAAAGATAACCCTGTCCATAGTACAGAATCAAAGGACGCTCTGTTTTTGGTAATTCACTAGGCTTGTTGTTTTTTCGTCTACGAAGCTCATCTTCATAGACAATTGTTGCTAATTCCCTTAATTCATCAGCGTATTTCCCGACGTCTTCCCACCTGCGCAGGGTGTAACAAATCTTTGCCAGGTGCAATAGCGCATCAAGCTGATGGTTTTCAGGCAACCGCCTTCTATATGGTTCAAAGCGGATAACAGCCTTAAACTTTTCTTCAGAGTTCATCCCTTCGGCAGCTCGGAACAGTCGATACTGGCTCATCACAAAGTGATTAGCATAGCTATCCTTTTCGTTATCGATTACGAGCAAATAAAAAGGGATTGACTCCTTCAGTTTCCCTTTTTCAGAAAGCTGCTCGGCTACTGAAAAAAGGATTCTGATATTTTTAGGATTCTCCAGCAGCTTTGAGGCAGTCTCGCTAATACAATCCTGTCGGCCGAGTTCAGCACAGCGAGCCAGATACGGGATAACACGTGGACGGGAAAATTTGTCCTCTGTTATACATTCTTCCGGATACAGTTCGTATAACCATCCTGGCTCGTGCCCAAACGCAATGGCCAGTTGATCCAGTTGGCATATCGTCATGGGACGAGGAGGATTACCATTGAGAATCGTGCTGAGCGTCCCTGAATTAATGCCGGTTAATTCGCTGAGCTTACTAATTGTAAACCCTGTCAGTTTCAAATTCCTTTCGATCTCTGATCGCAATGACGGCTGGACCATTACCCCCATAAGTAACACTCCTCAAATACATGAATTACTGATTTCCTTCTGCCAATTTCTTTGCTCGATAGAAAACGTTATGTACTTAAACTATATATTATATTACTGCGATATCCAGTAAAAGTAAATAAAAGGTTATTTATGGTAAATAAGAAGAGAAGTTATGATGCAGGAAATAAAGGAACCTCTGAAAGTTTCGGAGATCCTGGGCACTACTCGAGCCACGATTGTATACATGTATTGCAAAAAACCCCCCATTTGCCCAAGGGATGCGGCATAATAAAAGTAGCTGTCGCCGCGGGCGGGCAGCGAGCACCATTTCAGCCCCGAGAGCGGCGATCATCACGTAACGAGGAAGGAGAACGAGCATGAGACAGGAAGCGTTTTCCATTGATCTGGGAGAAGGATTGACACTGCGAGGAAACATACATACGGAGGAAGCAGCCGGGTCTGCGCAGCCGCTGCTTTTGTTTTGCCACGGCTTCAAAGGCTTCAAGGACTGGGGCAGCTTTCCGTACGTAGCGGATGAGCTGGCGAAACGAGGCATTGCGACGATTCGCTTCAATTTCAGTTGCAACGGCGTCGGGGAGAGCCTGACCGAGTTTAATGAGCTGGAAAAATTCGGGCGCAACACGTATGCCCGCGAGCTTGCCGACCTGCACGCACTGGTCGAGCGGATCGTGTCTGGCGAGCTTTCTTTGCCCGCCTGCGTGGACAAAACGAAGCTGTACGTGCTTGGACACAGCAAAGGCGGCGGAGATGCCATCCTGTTTGGCGCGAACAATCCGCATGTGACAGGCATCGTGACGTGGAACGGCATCGGCGACGTCAACCTGTTCGACGCAGCGCTGCGCAAACAAATCGAGGAAAATGGCGTCGGGTACATAGCGAATGCGCGCACCGGACAAAACATGCCGATTACGCGCGTCGTCATTGACGATGTCGACCAGAACCGGGACGAGTATGACATTTTGGCCAAAGTAGCGACTATGGAAAAGCCGCTGTGCATCATTAGCGGAGAAAAAGATTTTGTCCGTCTGGTAGAGGCTGCCAAAAGAATCCACCAGGCTGCGAAAAACAGCGAGCTGCACTGGATCGAAGGCGGCGACCATACATTTAACGCGCGTCATCCATTTGCGGGCACTTCGGCTCCGTTAGAGGAAGCGATCAAGCAGACGGCAGCTTTTGTCCTCGCCCCGCGGACATAGAAAAAGCCGCGATTTTCCTGCGTTTTCAATCCATTTAGGCTATGATATACTGGGTAAAGTCTAAAGATTAAAATGATGTGATTATTCAGAAAAATATCAGGAATAGGTGGAGAAGAAACATGAACAGCAAGGTGTATCTGTATGATACAACCCTGCGAGATGGGACGCAGGGAGAGGGGATCAGCCTGTCGGTGGAAGACAAGATAAAGATCGCACTGCGGCTGGATCAGTTCGGCATTGATTTTATCGAAGGCGGCTGGCCGGGGAGCAATCCAAAGGACATGGCGTTTTTTGAACGCATCCGCGAGGTTCCGCTCCAGCATGCCAAGGTGACCGCTTTCGGCAGCACCTGTAGACCGAATGTGGCGGCATCCGCGGACGACAACCTGCAAGCCCTGATCGCAAGCGGCGTGCAGGCGGCGGCGATCTTCGGGAAGTCCTGGGACTTGCACGTCACAGACGCTTTGAAAACGACACTGGAAGAAAACTTGCGCATGGTCGCCGATTCGGTGGCTTTTCTGAAACATAAAGGCTTGACGACGCTGTTTTTGGCGGAGCATTTTTTCGACGGCTACAAAGCAAACCCGCGCTATGCCCTGCGCGTGCTGGAAGCCGCCGAGGAAGCCGGAGCGGACTGGATCGTCCTCTGCGATACAAATGGCGGAAGCCTGCCGCATGAAGTGTACGAGATCGTCAAGGCGGCTGTCGGTCATCTGCACACGCCGCTCGGCATCCACCCGCACAACGACAGCGGCGTAGCGGTAGCGAACGCGCTGGCGGCGGTGCAAGCCGGAGCCAAGCAAGTACAAGGGACGATCAACGGCATCGGGGAACGCTGTGGAAACGTCAACCTGATTTCTGTCGTGCCCAATCTGCAGCTCAAGCTCGGGTACGAATGCGTGAGCAGCGAGCAGCTTCAGGAGCTGACGCAACTGTCGCGCTACGTGGCGGAGATCGCCAACATGACGCTGCCTAACAATCAGCCGTTTGTCGGGCACAGCGCCTTTGCGCACAAGGGCGGCATCCACGTCAGCGCGGTTCTGCGCGATCCGAAGACGTATGAGCACATCGAGCCGGAAAACATCGGCAACAAGCGCCGCGTGCTCGTCTCCGAGCTGGCCGGCCAAAGCAATCTGCTCGCCAAGATGGAAGAGCTGGAGATTGATTTGTCGCTGGATCGGGAAAAGACCCGCGAGATCATCACGCGCATCAAAGAGCGCGAGTTCCAGGGCTACCAGTACGAGGGCGCGGAGGCTTCGCTCACGCTCATGCTGCTTGCGGCGGCGGGCAAGCTGAAAAATTTGTTCACGCTCGATTCTTTCAAAATTTTGATGGAAAAGGCAGCCGTCCAGTCGATCACGTCCGAGGCGACCGTCAAGCTGCGCGTAAATGGCGAGAGCGTCCATACGGCAGCGGACGGAAACGGCCCTGTCAATGCGCTGGACAACGCCATGCGCAAAGCGCTGGAGAGCTACTACCCCTGTATCGCCAACATGCACCTCGCCGATTACAAGGTGCGTGTCCTGGATGAAAACGGGGCGACGGCAGCCAAGGTCCGCGTCCTGATCGAATCGGCGAGCAACGGCGAAAAGTGGAGCACGGTCGGCGTCTCGACCAACGTGATCGAAGCGAGCTGGGAGGCACTTGCGGACAGTATTCGCTACTTCTTGTGGAAGGAAGGCTGCGAGGAAGCGGGCCATCTGGCTTCTGCGGAAGCGCGGGTTGGGATCGTCAATCATTGACCGTCCTACGGGATGGAAAGCCTTGTTGACCGCGCGCGAGCGGTAGCACGTTAAGCGCGTTTAACGCGTTCACCCCGTTTACTCGTTAAAAAAAGACCAGCAAAGCTCCGGGGAGCTGCTCTCTTTTTGTCAGCTACATCTGACAGGGGGAGAGCGGCTCGGGTGAGAGCGAGCTGGTCTTTTTGTGTGGCGTTTGCCTGCTCAGTCGGCTGTCTCCGAAGCAGGCCGATCAATCAGTTGGCGCAGCTTCGTTTCCGTCGAGGACTGGGGATCTGGCGTGTAGATGCTGCAACGCAGGTCAGCGCTGCCCTGCACTTGCAGGGAGGTCAGATGGAACTGCATTTTTCCGGCCTTGGCGTGGCGAAATTCAAGCAACACCTCGGGGGCGGAGCTGACGTGGCTCTGCTCCCAGAGCGTTTGGAAATCGGGGTGAACTTTTTTCATTTCAGTCAAAAAATGCGCGTACCATTCGTCCTCGACGTACTGCCCGTAGTACGCCCGGAAAATCGCGAGAAAACCGCTGACGAAATGCTCCCAGTTGACGGCGAGCCGCCGCAGCTCTTTTCGCGTGAACAGCAGCCGGATCAGGTTGCGCTCTTCAAAAGGAATTTGCTCGAAGTCGAGAAAGACGTGCGCCGCGGCGTTGTTCCAGCCGACGATGTGCAGTCGCCTGTCGGAGATGATCGTCGGACAGGAGCGCAGCTCGTGCAAAATTCTTTCCAGCGCGGGGCTGATCTGCGGCGGTTCTTCTTTTTGCAGGCTCGTGCCAATGCCCGTCCCGCTTTCCAGCGCCAGCGCGTACAAATATTTGCGCTCGTCGACCGTCAGTTGCAGCGCTTTGGATACGGCGTCCAGCACAGAAGGAGAGACTTTGATGTCCCTGCCTTGCTCCAGCCACGTGTACCAGGTGGAGCTGACGCCCGCCAACTGCGCCACTTCCTCGCGGCGCAACCCGGGTGTCCGGCGGCGGGTGCCAGGGGCGAGGCCGACTGATTGCGGGAGAATTTTGGCGCGCTGCGCTTTTAAAAACGACGAGAGAGCCTGCAGGCGTGTCTGATTGTTCATAGCCGCCTCCTATCCTGGTCTTTTAGCCCAAGCTGTTACTTGTTATACTAGGATAAACAAAAACTTGTAATAGGATAACACGTGCGACAAGATGGTTTCCATAAGGACTTGCAAAGGAGGATAACCATGGAAAAAGTAGTGGTTACAGGGATGGGCGTCATTTCGCCTGTCGGCAGCGACGTACAGCAGTTTTGGAGCAGCTTGACGCAAGGAAAATCAGGCATTTCGCAAATTGATAGATTCGATACATCGCGGTTCAAAACGAAAATCGCCGGACTCGTCCGCGACTTCGATCCGGAGGCTCGCTTCGGGCGCAAAGAGGCGCGGCGCATGGACCGCTTTTGCCAGTTCGCCATCGCGGCTACGGATGAAGCGCTGGAAGACGCGGGGCTTAGGCTGGAAGAGTGCGACCGCGAGCGGGTGGGCGTCTACGTCGGCTCCGGCATCGGCGGCGTGCAGACGCTTCTGGAGCAGCACGACATGCTGCGCAACCGAGGACCGGAGCGGATCAGCCCGACGCTCGTGCCGATGCTGATTTCCAACATTGCGCCAGCCATGATTAGCATCAAGTACGGCATCTACGGCCCGACCATGTCGCCTGTCACAGCCTGCTCGATCGGCAACACGGCGATTGGCGAAGCGTTTCGCCTCATTCGCTCCGGCCGGGCAGATGTCGTCATTGCCGGAGGAACCGAGGCCGCGATCAACGAGGTGTCGCTGGCAAGCTTCAGCAACGCCACGGCCTTGTCCACGCGAAACGACGATCCGACAGCCGCGAGCCGGCCGTTCGACGCGAAGCGGGATGGCTTCGTCATGGCAGAAGGCGCAGGCATCCTCATTCTGGAATCGCTTTCGCATGCGCTGAGACGCGACGCTCGCATTTACGCAGAGGTCATCGGCTACGGCGCCAGCTCGGACGCCTACCACATGGTCGCGACCCATCCGGAAGGCATCGGGCCGTACCGGGCGATGAAGTGGGCGCTGGAAGAAGCAGGAATCCAGCCGGGCGAGGTAGACGTCATCAGCGCCCACGCCACCAGCACCGAAATCGGGGACCGCTCGGAGACGTTGGCGATCAAGCGTTTGTTCGGCGAGCACGCAAAGCGCATCCCGATCACGGCAAACAAGTCGATGACGGGGCATATGTTTGGCGCAGCCGGAGGCGCAGAAGCCATCGCCCTGGTCAAAAGCCTCCAGGAGGGAATCGTGCCGCCGACGATCAACCAAGAGGAGCGCGACCCGGTCTGCGATCTCGACTACGTACCGAACACAGCCCGCCAGATGCCGCTGAACATCGGGATGTCCAACTCCTTTGGCTTTGGCGGCCATAATGCGGTGATTGTTTTGCGGAAGTACGAGGGGTAAGATGGAGTTTTTCGGAACCTTTCCAATTTGTTTGGGGAGGTTCTTTTTTGTGTCGTGGCAAATTTAAACAAAGAAATCATAATCCGGTTTCAAAATAGCAAGGAACCGATTGCCCCGTTTTTTGAACTTCAAGGAGTGATTCGTATCGACTTGCGAATTGGTTTAGTGATTGGCAGGAATCTTGATGTGCGGAAAATGAGAGAAAGATTATAGAGCCAGCCTGCTAATCGGGAAAGCCCTAAAACCGAGCACACACCCGAAAGCTGCCGATGTACATGCCGATGCACAAAGAGTGACTGCTTCCATCCCCTCACCCGGAATGCCATCTGGAAAAAGTCTGCATATTAACGAAGAAACCCAATCAACGAAAACGTAGACGATCAAACCAGAACCGAAAAAGGGGAATCATGCATGGCAAGCGAGCAGCGAGTCAAAGAAACAAACATCCACCGGGCACCGATTCTCGGTGTCATCATTGCTGGCGCGATTGCGGCCCTGCTCAACCAGACGCTTCTCAACGTCGCTCTGCCCAAGCTGATGGAGCAGTTCCACATCACCACCTCGACCGCGCAATGGGTCATCACCATCTACATGCTGGTCAACGGCGTCCTGATCCCTACCACCGCTTTTTTGATGGAAAAATACACGACCAGGCAGTCGTTCATTTCCGCGATGAGCCTCTTTGCCGCCGGAACCCTCGTCTGCGGCATCGCGCCCAGCTTCGCCATCATGCTGCTCGGACGAGTCGTGCAGGCAGCGGGGGCAGGCATCCTCATGTCGCTCATGACCAACGTCATTTTCAACCTGTTCCCCGCATAGCGCCGCGGCTCGGCTATGGGGGTCGTCGGCATCGCCATGGTATTTGCCCCGGCGATTGGCCCGACCTTATCCGGCTGGATCGTCGAGCATTACTTCTGGCGCCTGCTGTTTTTCGTCGTGTTGCCGATCGCCCTGATCGTTTTGCTCGTTTCGTTTTTCATCCTGAAAAACGTGACCGCGACAGCCAATCCGAAGCTGGACTTCTGGGGAGTCGTGCTGTCGACAGTCGGCTTCGGCGGGCTGCTGTACGGCTTCAGCACGGCTGGCGGAGCGGGGTGGAGAAGTACCGAGGTCATCCTCATGCTGCTCATCGGCTGTATCAGCCTGGCCGCCTTTGTCTGGCGGCAGTTGTCCATCGACCATGCCATGCTCGAGTTTCGCATTTTCCAGACCCCGGCCTATACGCTGGCCGTGCTCATCAGCCTATTGGTCAACATGTCGCTCTACTCGGGCATGATCTTGCTTCCGGTCTACGTGCAAAACATCCTGCACTTTACTCCTGTGCAGTCAGGTCTGCTGCTTTTGCCGGGGAGCATTCTTATAGGCATCATGTCGCCGATTACGGGCAAGCTGTTTGACAAGTTTGGCGCCAAATGGCTCGCCTGGATCGGGCTTGTCATCACCATCGTCACGACCTACGGCTTTACGAAGCTGAGCCTGTCTACTAGCTACAGCTACCTGGTCACGTTGTACACGGTGCGCATGTTCGGGCTGTCCATGCTGATGATGCCGGTAATGACGTCCGGACTGAATGCGCTGCCGCTGCGGCTGAACCCGCACGGGACCGCCATGTCCAACACGGTCAACGCCATCGGGGGAGCGCTTGGCACGGCGCTGTTTGTCACGATCATGACGACGAAAAGCGCCGCCCACACGGCAGACATTGTACGAAGCCAGCACCTCAATCCGGCCGATCTGGCACAGATGGAGCTGGCGACGAAGCAAGGAATCGCCATGGGGACGAACGACGCCTTCTGGATCGCCACGCTGTTTACCGTCATCGCCCTGATTTTGGCGCTGTTTTTGCGCAACAACACGCCACGTCCGGAAAAGGTAACCGCGAAAAAGCGAGTGCCCCAGCTCTCGTAACTAACGCGATTCTTCTGCTGAAAGGCTGCGACGATAGCCTTGGCGAGCGGGTGAGGGTGAAGGGGCGAGGGTGAGCGAGTGAGAGTAAGCGAGAGTGAGTACGAGCGAGTACAACAGTGCGATCCCGACCAAACAAGCAGCTACCAAGATGCGAACCGGACACCCCCAGCAAAAAAAGCGCCGCTTCCCAAACGGGAGGCGACGCTTCAACCTACTTCATCCGATATGTTCGCTAGGACTGCTTTCGCATTGCACCCAATTCTTCCACGATCGCCGTCATCTCATTGATGCCGAACGCCGTTTTTTTCTGCACCATGTTGTACAAGTACAACAGGTCCTCGTAATGAACAAGGTCAAAATCTTCCGCGCGCATGACGGCCGTGTTCGCCATGTTCAGCTTCGCTTTGATGCCTTCGATCAGCACCGCCAAATTTTCCTGGGTCGCCTCTTTCAAATCTGCCATGGTTGGTCTCCTCTCCAAAAACGCTGCTAGTTATTTGGTAAGCTGCCCACGCGTGACGCCAAGCTGGTTGGTTGCCTTCAGCGTGCGCCATACGTGTGTGCCGCTAACTTCTCCGCGCAGAGCCTGACGGTACAGGCTGATGACTTCGCGCACACGCTCCGGTTCTTCCTCCAAAAACTCGATGCGGTAGCTGCCGACGTGCAGGGAGCGAAACTCGTTCAAATACTCTGCGCCCGACTGGTCGATGGCGTTGTACACCGTGTTGCGGCAGCCGGTGTCCACCCGCACCGGGTGCGAGAAGCCGACGCGATCCTTGAGCGAGATGCGAGAGGTTTCGCACGGGGTTCCGCAGTTGGTGTGGTCGGTTCCCTCACTCATGAACGTGCAGTACACGCAATGCTCGGTATGGAACATCGGCATGTGCTGATGGATGACCAGCTCCATTTTGGCGGCGTTGGAGCGGCCGAGCAGGTCCACCATCTGCTGGATGTTCAAATCGTACGAAGGCGTGACCCGTGTCAGGCCCGCTTCGAGAAACAGCTCGACAGCTTTATGGTTGGCCACGTTCAGGGAGAAATCGCCGATCAGCGGGATGTCGATTTCGTCCTTGCGGGACAGGTAGTAGTAGAGTGCCCCGGTGTTGCGCACGAGAATCGCGTCCGGCTTGCTTTTGGCGATCAGGGCGAGCACGCCGTTTTCGTCCGGCATGTGAATGCGCATCGTTGCGATCCCGATTTTTTTCCCGTACTTGTGCGCCAGCTTGACGCCTTCCGGGTACTGCTTGACGAATTCGAAGTCCGCGTAAAGGAAATCGACGTCCGTCTGCGCCGCCGCCTCCAGTTGCTCAAGCGAGCGGCACAGCGCAGTCAGCATCGGCTTTTCCACTGGCTGTGTGCGAGGCACGTCCGCGTACACGTCTACGTCGCGATGGCGGTAGACAGGCGGCTTGGAGCGCAAATAGACGAGCTGCTCCACGGCCTCCCGGCGCATCCGGTTCAGCTCGCTGACAGGCACGATCAAGTCTCCGTCCAGATCGACAGTCAGGTCGCGAGCGTCCAGATGGAAAATCGTTCCGCCCAGACGGCTTAACTGGTCGTGCAGCAGCTCATGCGTCAACGGGCGCTTCACGGCAGCCTCAAGCGGCTTTTCCGACGGTACGGTCACAGCGTGGTTCGCCTGTTTGTCCACCCAGGTGATGCTGAGCATCTCGCCCAGTTTGCCGCTGACGTGCACGGCGAGCGGGAAAGTGCGGTACGGCTTTTCCGTTTCAAACGTTTTGCGCAGGCGGCGATCCAGCTCAGGGTCGCTCGTTTTCCATACGCGGTCGCCCACGTGGAGCCGCTTCAGGTTGACGTCGTTGCGGCCCATGACGATCTCGTACAAGCCTTTTTCGACTTCGCCCTCGACCTTTTTGCCGCGGGAGAGAATATCGTAGACGCGTCCGCCTTCTTCCTTTTGCGTCGGATCGCCCGCGTCGAACACGATGCCGTCACCGCGCTTGACGGGAGCGGCAATTTCGACGAGCACGCTTGTGCCGAGCAGCTTTTTCACTGTGCCCAAAAACACGCCGCGGCTTTTCGGGAACGAGCCGTCCACGAGTTGCTTGTTGTTCGTTCCTTCCAAAAATCCATGGGTAAAGCCGCGGGAAAAGCTTTGCTGCAGCTCGCGAACCTCGACCTCGGTCGGACCCGTATCCTCTCCGGCAAAGTAGCGCTCGATGGCCGCGTTGTACTTGCTGACCACGTTGGCGACGTACTCCGGCGATTTCAGGCGACCTTCGATTTTGAACGAAGTCACGCCCGCCTCGATCAGCTCAGGAACGAGGTCAATGGCAGCCAGGTCTTTTGGCGAGAGGACGTACGCGATGTTGCCCATGTCCTTTTGCACGCCGTCGACCATCAGATCGTACGGCAGGCGGCAAGCCTGGGCGCATTCGCCGCGGTTGGCCGAGCGTCCGCCCCACATTTCCGAAGTCAGGCATTGGCCGGAGTAGGACACGCACAGCGCGCCGTGGACGAATACTTCCATCGGCAGCTTCGCTTTTTCCCCGATCTTCTTGATTTCCTTGAGCGAGTTTTCCCGTCCCAGTACGACGCGCTCGATGTTGAATGGCTTCGTAAATTCGACCGCTTCCGGCGAAGTGATCGTCATCTGCGTGGAGCCGTGAATCGGGAAGTCAGGGGAGATTTCGCGAATCAGCTTCACCAGACCGAGGTCCTGGACGATGACCGCGTCCACCCCGGCGTGAATACAGGCGTCAATCAGCTCGCGCGCATCCTCCAGCTCGTTCTCGAACACAAGAATATTAAAGGTAAGAAACCCTTTTACACCGTACATATGCAAATAAGCCATTATCTCAGGCAGTTCAGCCATGTGGAAGTTCTCCGCGCGTGCGCGGGCGTTGAACTTTTCCACCCCGAAAAAGACGGCGTTGGCACCATTCGCGACAGCGGCCTTCAAACAGTCCCAGTTGCCGGCAGGAGCCAACAGCTCAATATCTTCTCGCTTTATTCCATTTCGCATGTGAATGTCATTACCTCCAAGGTCTATAAAAGAAGCTCTTCTTCATCATAGGGAAATGTCTTTGCTCCCGCAACAAAAACCTCCACTTCTCCAAATGTTGAAAATTGTCGCTTCCAGAAAGTGTGAATATGATGGTGTTCTGTAAGAACTTCAGCGGCAAAGCGAAGCCGGAGGAGATCGGCGTGAAGGCGACGGATGACAAGACGCTGGTTGTCCAATTGGAAAATCCGACTCCTTTTTTCCTGGAGTTGACGGCTTTCTACAGCTATTTCCCGGTCAATGCGAAGGTCGCGGCCGCGCACCCCGACTGGGCCAAGGATGCGGGGCCGAACTACACCTCGAACGGGCCGTTCAAGCTCGCTGCCTGGGAGCATAAAAACAAGCTCGTGCTGGAAAAAAACGAGCATTACTGGGATGCGGACACAGTCAAGCTGACGAAAATCGAAATGAACATCATCAACGATGCCAACACGGAGCTGTCGATGCTGGAAAACGGCGATCTGGACTGGACGGGCGCCCCGACCGGAAACTTGCCGCTCGACGCGATGCAGACGCTGAAAGAAAAGGGCCTGCTGGAAATTACCCCGAAAGCCGGAACGTACTGGTACGAATTTAACACAGAGCAAAAACCGTTCAATAATAAGCAAATTCGCCAAGCGTTCGCGTATGCGATCAGCCGCCAGGACATCGTGGACAACGTGACACAGGGCGGAGAGCTGGTGGCGACGGCGGTCGTGCCGCCGACCATGTTTGCGGAGAACGGACAAGGCTTGTTCAAGGACAACGATGTGGAAAAAGCGAAGCAGCTTCTGGCAGAAGGCATGAAGGAAGAAGGTTATGCCAGCGTCGACAAGCTGCCGCCGATCACGCTTTCCTGCAATACAGAGGAAGCGCAGGCGAAGATCGCGCAAGCCGTGCAGGACATGTGGCAAAAAAATCTCGGGGTACAGGTGAAGCTGGAAAACCAGGAGTGGAACGTGTACTACGAAAACGTGAAAAACGGCAAGTTCCAGGTAGCGCGCATGGGCTGGACGGGCGACTTCAACGACCCGATCAACTTCCTGGAAATTTTCCGCACGAAAGAAGGCAACAACCATACGAGATGGGAGAGCAAGGCATACGCCGACCTGCTCGCCCAGTCCTCCAAGGAAAAGGACGCCGCCAAGCGCAAGGCGATCTTGCAAGAGGCTGAAAAGCTGTTGGTCGACGAAATGCCGGTGATCCCGTTCTACTTCAAATCGACGGTGTACGCCAAAAATCCGCGCCTGAAGGACGTCGTCATTTCCGGCCTGGGCCATGCCCAATACAAATGGGCGTACTTTGAATAGGCGGGAAAACAAACTCGAAGGGCTGGTCGCTTGGATTAATCCACGACCAGCCCTTCGAATACGATCGAAACCTTCTCTTCCATAATCTCTTCCAACGCCCATGCGCCTTCGCTGCGCACCCAGTCGTACAGAGCGTTGTAGTAAATGTTTTCCAGCATGTTCGCCGCTACGAGCGGATTGAACTTGGTCTTGAGCTGCTGTTTTTCCTGCGCTTCCTCGATCAGATCGGCGAACAGTTGCCGCAGCTCGAAGTACATGTTCTTTTCGTTTTCCAGCACTTTGCGATGCTTCATTGACGATTCCACGACGACCTTGATGAAGTCGAAGTTCGTGATCGTCACCTCGTTCATGATCTTGTAAATTCGCAAGACCTTGGACTTGCAATCGTCCCCGTAATCCCATTCCTGGCGGCGCTCTTCGATTTCATGAAGCCGCTCGTATCCCCAGTTCGCGAGGATCGCTTCCTTTGACGTGAAATGCAGAAAAATGGTGCCGCGCGCGACGTCTGCTTCTTCCGAGATCATGTCGATGGTCGTGGCTTCAAAGCCGTGCAGCTTGAACAGCTTGATCGCGGCATTGAATATTTTTTCGCGAGTTTCCCGCTTTTTTCGCTCCCGTCTCGTCGTCAAAAAGGTAGTACCTCCTCTGCTTCGTTTGCTTGATTATAACATAACAGTTACTTACAAAAGAATTTTCCGTGCATTTCCCGTGAAAAAGGGCAAAAAAAGGGATAGACTTCTCGGGACGTCGAATGTATATTTATATACTATAATGAATAAATATTTAATCATACCGAGCCGTAAGAGCATGGGGTGGAGGAGTGTAAAATGAGCGTTGTAAAAGCGCTGACAGTACGTCAGGCAATGATGAAGGACGTCGATGCCATGTTGGAGATCATTAATGAATATGCACAACAGGGATTGATGCTGCCGCGTACGAAACTTTCTGTCTGTGAAAATTTGCAGTCATTTATCGTCGCTCATGATGGAGATACAGTGGTGGGAGTTGCCGGACTGCATATTTTGTGGGAGGATTTGGCCGAAATTCGCTCGCTGGCGATTGCGGAAAAAGCAAAGGGCATGGGCGTGGGCAAGCATCTCGTTCTCCATCTGGTAGAGCAGTGCCGCAACCTGGGAATCAAGCGGGTGCTTGCGTTGACTTATCAAAAAGCTTTTTTTGAAAAATGTGGATTCTGGATCGTCGCGAAGGAAACGTTGCCGCAAAAGGTGTGGAAAGACTGCATCAACTGTTCCAAACTGCCGATGTGCGACGAGATCGCGATGATTTTTGAGACAGCCTGATATTTTGATACATTTGGTATAGCCTTCCTTTTTTCATTTCTGGTACTATATTCGTAACAATAATAAAAATATAGAGAATATTGAATCAGAAATGAACGTTCAAAATTGGGGGGCTTTCCATGAAGCTGGGCGCGCGCGTATTGATTGTGCTCTTAGTCGCGAGTATTGTACCGTTAACGGCGGCAGGTGTGTTTGCTTATCAGGAGACTAAACAGGAATTGCTGGACGGCAGTGCGGCCAAGCTGGAGGCATTGCGGCTCAGCAACAAGGAGCAGGTGGAGAATTACTTTCGCGAGCGCACCAGAAACGTCGATACGCTGGCCGCCTCGGGAACAGTGATCTCTGCCCTTTCTGTCTTTCAGGAACTGTGGCAGGAGGGAAGGGAATCCGCTGCCTACAAAGAGGCAGAGATGACCTACGCCAAGGAACTGAAGATGGAGGCCGCGCGCTACGGCTTTTCCAACGCCTACTTGCTCAATGAAACAGGCGAAATCGTCTACGAGACGAAGCCGCAGTCTGACTTCGGCACCAATTTGCTGACGGGGCCGCACGCCAACTCTGTGCTGGGGCAAACCGTCCAGCAGGTCGTGAAGGGCCAGAGTGCGGAAGTGTCTGACCTCGGCAGGTACGAGCCGTCAGGAAATGTGCCGGGTGTGTACATTGCGGCTCCGATTTATGAAAAAGGCTTCATGATGGGGCAACTCGCCGTCGAAGTGCCGCTCGATTACATTTCCCGCCTGCTGAATCAGCGCGAGGGGCTGGGCGAGACGGGAAAAATATATCTCGTCGGGCCGGACAAGCTGATGCGTTCGCAACTGGGCAGCGGCCAGGAGACGATTTTGCAGCAAGCAGTCGACACGCCGATCATCGAGCGAGTTTTCCAGGCCGAAGGGTTTGCAGGGACAGAGCAGAGCGTCGATTTTCGCGGGCAGCCTGTGCTCGTCTCGTTTGACCAGATAAAAGTCGCGAAGCATACGTGGGCGATCCTGGCCGAGATCGACATGACGGAAATTTTGGCCGGGCCCAACCGGATTCAAACCGCGATGATCGTCTTTAACGGCGTCGTCCTGCTTCTGATCGTTGCGATCTCGCTCTACACCGCGGGGTGGCTGCGGCGCTCCTTTAGCGGGATGCTGCACGTGGCGGAACGGATCGGACATGGCGACTTCACCACCGCCGTTCCCGACAAGCTGCTGAAGCGCAAGGACGAGCTGGGCGAGCTGGCCCGCTCGCTGTCCACGATGCAAAAGCAACTGCACGGCATTCTCGTGCAGGTCGGGCAAGCCGCCGCTTCCGTGGCGCATGCGGTGCGGGAAATTCACGGCAACACGAATGAAATCGCCGCGTCCAGCCAGCAAATTGTCCAGGTCGTCGATCAGGTGGCGGCGTCGAGCGAAAGCCAGATGGAAAAAATGGGCCAGACGCTCAATCTGGCGGTAGATCTGACGAACGATGTCGCTGGCGTCACCGAAAATGTGCGGCAGGTCAGCCTGTCCTCAACCGAGATGAAGCAGCACGCAGAGGAAGGCAGGGAGGCCGTGACGGCGGTCATAATCAGCATGGAGGAAATCAATCGCTCCGTAGCGGCTGCCACTGAGGTGATTCACGTGCTGGAGCAGCGGTCGCAAGATATTTCGCGGATTATTTCCGTCATTACCGAGATTGCCAGACAGACCAATCTGCTCGCGCTGAATGCGGCGATCGAGGCGGCGCGCGCCGGGGAGCATGGAAAAGGCTTCGCGGTCGTGGCCGGGGAGGTGCGCAAGCTGTCAGAAGGCACGAATGAAGCGGCGCAGCAAATTGTGCGGATGATTAACGACGTGCAAAACGACACGATGATCGTCGTAGCGAAAATGGCAGAGGGGGCCGAGACGACCGCTCACGGGATGAAAACGGCCCGCCAATCGGGGGAAATGTTCCAGCGGATCGAGCAAAATATTTTGCGCGTCTCGGCCGAGATCAACCGGGTCAGCGAAGCTTTTGCACGGATGGCGCCAGATGCCCAGCAGGTCGTAGTCGTGGCCAAGGAAGTTTCGGCAGCGTCTGTTCAGGCGACGGCTGGCGTGCAGAGCATTTCCGCAGCGGTAGAAGAGCAGAGCGCAGCCATGGAGCTGATCGCCCAATCCGCCGATCAACTGGCGAAGCTGGCTGACGAGTTGCGCGGGTCGCTCGCCGCCTTTGTGCTCAAGTAAGAGGGTCAGACATAGCGAGTGGGAGGGGCCGGGAAATGTTCGTTTTCCCGGCTCTTTTTGCATTTTGGAAGGATATCTCACACAAAATGTTGAATGATAAGGACGATGGAGAGTTTCGGGCCGGAGGGACGTAAGCGTGCACAAACTAGATTGGGAACTTTATTTGCTGCCGTTCGAGCAAGCTGTAGAAGAGATCAAAGTCAAAATCAAAAATATCCGCAACGAGCTGCGCAAGCGCAAGGAGCATTCTCCCATTGAGTTTGCCGTCGGACGGGTGAAATCAATACCGAGCATCTACAACAAGGCGAACCGCCTGCAATTTCCGATTGATGAAAATATATGCTGGGAGATCAGAGACATCGCGGGTGTTCGCGTCATCTGCCAGTTTATTGACGATATACCCGCCGTAGTGGAGATGATCCGCAAGCGCGGCGACATGCGCGTCTATTTGGAAAAAGACTACGTTTCCACGCCAAAAGAGAGCGGCTACCGCGGCTATCACCTGGCTGTCGAATACCCGATCATGATGGCGGGCGGCCAGGTGACGATTCCGGTGGAAATCCAGATTCGTACACTCGGCATGAACTTTTGGGCGACGATTGAACACTCGCTGAATTACAAATACGAAGGAATCATTCCGTCGAACATTCGCCAGCGCCTGTTCGAAGCCGCCAAGGCATCGTACAAGCTGGACAGCGAAATGAACAACATCCGCGACGAGATCAAGGAAGCACAGGCCGAGTTCACGAAAAAAGAAGTGCCGATGGAATCGCTGCTTTCCCTGGTAGAGCTGGATTTGGACGTCGACGCAGGACTGATGGACGGCAGCCATAACGAAAGGAACGAAAACGAAGATGACGACCATTAATTGGCTAGAGGAAACAAACAAGCTCAAGGACGAGCTGATTGCCACCACCCAGGAGTTTTTGCGGATCAAAAGCGTGCTCGATCCGGCTACCGCTCGCGAGGGAGCGCCGTTTGGCGAAGGCATCCGCGCCGCGCTGGACTTTGCCTTGAACGTCTGCGAAAAGGCCGGGATGACGACAAAAGATGTGCGCGGCTATGCCGCTCATGCCGAGTTCGGGCAAGGAAAAGAGCTGGTCGGCATTTTGAGCCACGTCGACGTCGTGCCGGAGGGAGACGGCTGGAGCACGCCGCCGTACGCGGCCGAGATCGTGGACGGCAAGCTGGTGGCGCGCGGAGCGATTGACGACAAAGGGCCGACGATGGCGGCGATTTTTGCAGCCAAAGTGGTCATGAACCTGGGACTGCCGCTCTCCAAGCGCGTGCGCTTTATTTTCGGAACGGACGAAGAGTCGAGCTGGCAATGCGTCAAGACGTACTTTGAAACCGAGGAAATGCCGACGATGGGCTTTACGCCTGACGCCGATTTCCCGCTGATTTATGCGGAAAAAGGTCTGACCGACCTGACCTTGCGCCAGACGTACGCCGCGTTCCAACAGCTCGGCAAGCCTGTAGCGGAGCAGGCGGAAGCCAAGCTTGTGTCATTGCAGGCGGGCTTGCGGATGAACATGGTGCCGGACAAAGCGGTGGCGATACTCGCGCCGCTTTCCGTGGACAGCCAGACGATTATCGACCGCTACCGCAAGCACCTGGAGCAGACAGGCTTGAAAGGGCTGGCGGAAGAAAAGGACGGTTCGGTCGTCTTGCACATGGAGGGCGTCTCCGTACACGGAATGGACCCGAAAAAAGGCGTCAACGCGGGCACGGAGCTGATTCACTTCCTGCGGACGCTCGCTCTCGACGCGCGCGCAGCCGTGTACGCAGAGGCGGCAGACCGCTACCTGCACAAGCAGCACGGCGGGGAAGCGCTCGGAATCGCGCATGACGACGAGGAGATGGGCGCGCTTACGCTGAACACGGGCGTACTGGAATACGCAGCGGAAGGGGACGCGCTGTTCCGCCTGAACATTCGCTACCCGCACTCCATTTCGTTTGCAAAATGGTCGGCGATCCTCGCTGAGCGCTTTGGCGAGGCCGCGTTCGAACTGGAAGTCGTGGAGCATCTGACGCCGCATCGCGTCGATCCGAACCATCCGCTGGTGACTACGCTGCAACGGGTGTACACCGAGCAGACAGGCGAAGAGGCAGGCATCATCGCCATCGGCGGCGCCACCTACGGCCGTTCGCTGGATGTGGGCGTGGCGTTCGGGCCGCTGTTCCCGGGGCGTCCGGACAGTGCCCATCAGCGGGACGAGTACATTTTGGTCGACGATCTCGTCAAGGCGACCGCGATTTACGCGCAGGCGATTTACGAGTTGGCCAAATAAACAGCACAGGTAGGCAGAGGATGCGGCGTAAGGCTTGTCCTCTGCTTTTTTTGTGCGGATCGGAATGGACAAGGTTCTGCTCAGTATGACGGCAGCGAAGGCTTCGCCAATGGCTTGGCGCAGCCTGTTTTTCTCATTTTGCAAAACAAAACGCTTTACAATTTGTGGGAGCAGACGCTATAATCCGAATAACGATTGATCGGTTAATCATTCATGGAAAAAGGAGCTTTGCTACATGCCGCTTTCTGATGCACAGGTGCAAAAAATGAAGCAAAAGCGGGAAACGATTCTGGAACAAGCGATCCAGATGTTTGCCGAGCACGGCTACAATGACACGACGATCGCCAAAGTCGCAAAGGCGTCCGGTGTCAGCTTTGGCAGCGTGTTTACGTATTTTGAAAACAAAGACCAGCTTTTTTACGCGGCGGTCGTGGAGCCGCTGCGAGTGTATGCAAAAGAGCTGCTCGACTTTGACTCGAATGCGGAGGACACTGTCGCGGAGCTGCGAAAGATGGTGACGGCGCACATCAAAATCTTTTCCAGCTTCGAGACGTATTTGCGGCTCGTCGTGCAAGTCATCGGCTACCATAACCGCTTTGCCGAGCCGTTTGCGGAGCTGGATGCGTTTCACAACACGTTTCGGGGAAAAATCGGCGAGCTGGTGAAAAAGGGCCAGGAGCAGGGCCAACTGCAAGTCCGGGACGCCAATTACGCGGCGACTGCCTACACCAGCTTGCTGATCGGTTTGCGGGTCAATCTCACCGATTCGCCGGACAGCCAGATGTGGGAAAAGTTCGTGCCGTTTGCGATGCAGCTTTTTGGACCGAAAGGCGAGTAAAGCTGCGTTCTTTTTGTTCAAAAAACGATTGATTAATCAATCATAAATGCAAAGGGGAGCTTTCCGTGAAAATTTTGGCGTTTGATCGAACGATCCAAATCCGGATGGTCTTGCAGTTTTTGACGAATCTGGCGGTCATGTCTGTTACGCCGTACTTGATTATCTTTTTTTCCGGCCAACTGGGAACGGTCGTAACCGGACTGATGTTCGTCGCAGTCATGACAGCGAGCATCATCGGCTCGTTTGTCGGCGGGTACGTGGCGGACAGGATCGGGCGAAAAAAGGTGATTGTCGTCTGCGAAGCGCTCATTATGGTCGGCTTCAGCGCAGTCGCGCTCGTGAACTGGCCGTGGCTCCAGCTTCCGTATGCGACGTTTGCCCTGTTTGTGCTCATTCAGCTTTGTACGGGTGCGGCAGGGCCGGTTTATCAGGCGCTTATTATCGACGTCAGCGAGCCTGCGAGCCGGCGCTCGATTTTTACCGCGATGTACTGGATCAATAACTTGGCCGGGGCTGCTGGCGGCATGATCGGAGTCTTTTTGTTCAAGGAGCATCATTTTTGGCTATTCGTCGGTGTGGCGGGCAGCACGGCCATCGCGTTGGCGATCACGATGTTGTTCATCCAGGAAACGTACATCCCGGCAACGCACGGAGGCAAAGCGCAAGCGGCAGCCCCGTCAGGCAAAAAGCAACGGTTCGGCCAGATGCTCGGGGCGTACCGAAGCGTTTTCCGGCAAAAGTGGTTTATGCGCTTCGCCCTCGCCAGCCTGCTCATTTTGTCCATCGAGGAACAATTGACGAATGTCATCGGCATTCGCCTGGTGGCGGAAATACCAAAGCCGGTTCCGCTCCTGCCGTTTCTGTCGCTGCAAGTAGACGGCCTGAACATTCTCGGAATGCTGCGGTCGGAAAATACTTTGCTTGTTGTTTGCCTGACCGGGCTTGTCGCCAGCGTGATGAAAAAATACAGCGATCGCTTTGCCCTGCTGTGGGGCCTGGCGCTTTTTTTCGCGGGCTATCTCGTCATCAGCTACAGCGCTTCTCCGGGCCTGCTGCTCTTCGCGATGCTTGTCGCAACGGTCGGGGAGCTGGTGCACATGCCAGCCAAGCAGACGATGCTCGCGAACATGGTGCCAGATCACGCCCGCAGCACGTACATGGCGGTGTACTCGCTGCTCAACATCGTTGGAATCGGCAGCGCCGGCGTGTTTATTTTCGCAAGCTCCTGGGTGCCGTTCGCGTTCTTCCCAGTCGCATTTGCCTGCATGGGCGCGGTCAGCCTTTACCTGTTTGCGGGGGTTACGAAGCAACTCGCGAAGGAAACGGGTTCTCCGGCGGCTCCGATTCAGACCGGAGCTTAGAGCTAGCTGGTGGCGGTCAGGAAAGGGCCGCCGCCCGCTTTTTCCCCGGATGGCTCACCGTGTCAGTTGCCTGATCCCGGGAAAAATAGAAACAGGATCAAACGGTTTGGTTGTATTTTTGATTCGACTCCTTTAGTATAGGTAGGATAGGATTTCGCAAGGGCTGCAACCTGACCGGGTTGATACCGCAAGTGACGGTGCCCGATTTTTTCCACCCGCTGTCCATGCAGGCCAGGGTGCGCGAAAACGGAAGACCGCGTGTGAAAGGAAGTGGATATGATGGCAAAATCGTTTGCGTCTTTTGGCTTTCGACCGGAGCTGATGCAAGGGATTCAAGACCTGTACTATAAAGAACCGACCCCGATCCAGGAGGAAGCGATTCCGCTGATTCTGGAAGGGAAAGACGTGATTGGACAAGCGCAGACCGGAACGGGGAAAACAGCGGCGTTCATGCTGCCGATCCTGAACCGTCTGGATGCGGGCAAACGCGACATTCAAGCGCTGATTCTCACCCCGACGCGCGAGCTGTCCATTCAGATCGCCAAAGAAGTGGAAAAGCTGGGCAAGCACCTCGATGTGAACGTGCTGTCTCTGCACGGCGGAACGGATATCGACAGACAGTTGAGCAAGCTGAAATCGACTGTACACATCGTCGTGGGAACACCGGGACGCGTGCTGGATCACATGAAGCGCGGCTCGCTGCACTTCGGGCGGATTTCCACGCTCGTGCTGGACGAGGCGGACAAGATGATGGAGATGGGCTTTTTGGAGGACGTGGAGCAAGTGATCGTCCATACGCCTTCCCAGCGTCAAGTGCTGCTGTTTTCTGCGACCATGCCGGATTTGGTAAAGCGGCTGGCGCATCGCTTCATGAAGCAGCCGCCGCACATCAAGATCGAGGGCAAGCAAAAGACTGTGGAGAAAATCGAGCAGTTTTACTACGTGGTCAACCAAAGCGACAAGACGGATGCGCTCGTGGACGTATTGGAGCAGGAGCAGCCGTTTTTGACCATCGTTTTCGCCAATACGCAAGTGCGCGTGCAGCAGCTCACGGCTCGCCTGCAGGAAAACGGACTTACGGCGCAAGCGCTGTACGGGGACTTGTCGCAGAGCAAGCGCGAGCAACTGATGCGACAGTTCCGCGAAATGCGCTTCCAGTACCTGGTGGCGACGGATATCGCGGCGCGCGGGCTGGACGTCGAGGGCGTCACGCACGTCATCAACTACGATTTGCCGAATGACGTGGAGAGCTACATTCACCGCGTGGGCCGGACAGGGCGCGCCGGACAGAGCGGAAAAGCGATCTCGCTCATTTCCCCGCGCCAGAAAAACTTGATGGGCCGCTTCGCCAAAGCGACGAAGGCGTCGATTGAAGAGCGGATTCTGGAGCCTGGCCGCCACCTGGATGCAGGCCGTCGCCAGCGCGCCCAGGAGCGCGAGGCGCACTTCATCGAGCTGCGCGCCCAACAGGCAAAAGAGCAGCAAAAAGAAAAAGACAAAGAGTTCGCTCCTGTTCGCGAAGCATTGAAGAAAAAAGCCAAGGTGAAGCCGGGCTACAAAAAGAAGCTGGCGCGCGAGCTGGATGAGCTTCAGGCGCGATACGAGAAAAACCGCAAAAAGGCGGAAGCGATCGCGGCCCGCAAAGCAGGCAAAACCGTGAAGCCCGCCGACGCCAAAAAAGCGGGCAGAGGCGGAGCAAGCCGCTCTGCCAAAGGGGCAAGGCCGTTCCGCCAAGATTCGGGCAAGTCGCGCGGATAATCAACAGAAGAGAAAACGAAAAAGAGGTCCAGATTCGCTTCGTGCGGTCTGGACCTTTTTGCGTTTAGGGGAAGGTGGGTGTTATGAGAATTATTTGAATCATAAAGGAAAGTGAAGAAAAATTAATTCTGATAAAACATATCGGAATTATGTTGATTATATATTTCTCATCCAGTAGACTCAAACCTAAGTTTGGAATAAATCATAGTATTCTCATCTGATTAGTATGTAACAAGGAGGAAGCGATGATGGGGAAATACTTGCTCAAGCGGTCGCTGTCGATGGTGATTACGCTCTGGCTCATCGCCACGTTGACGTTCGTCATCATGCATTTGATCCCGGGCGATCCGTTTGCGACAGAGGCCCGCATGCTGCCGGAAGAGGTGGTGCAAAACATGCGGGAGCGGTACCACCTCGATAAACCGTTGATGGAGCAGTATGTCCGGTATATGAACGGCCTGATCCACCTCGACCTGGGGCCTTCGATCCAGCAAAAGTCGCAGGATGTGGCGACGCTGATCCAACAGGGCTTTCCCGCCTCGGCCGTGCTCGGCTTGCAGTCGCTGGTTATGGCTTTGGTCGGAGGCATTGCGCTCGGAGTGGTCGCCGCCCTGTTTCACAACCGTTTGCCGGACTACGCCGCGATGTTTTTTGCGATTCTCGGCATTTCGGTTCCGAGTTTCATTTTGGCTCCTTTGCTCATCAAGTATTTTGCCGTGAAGTGGGAGCTGCTCCCGGTCGCTTCCTGGGACGGCTGGGAGTATTCGCTGCTTCCGTCCGTGGCGCTGGCGATCGGGCCGCTGGCGATTATTGCCCGCTTCGTCCGCACCAGCATGATCGAGGTGTTCGACCAGGACTACATGAGCACGGCGGAGGCGAAGGGGCTGTCCACTTTTCACATCGCGGTCCGGCACGGCATCCGCAACGCGATTTTGCCGGTGATTACGTTTATCGGCCCGCTCTTTGCCAACCTGATTACGGGCACGTTTGTGATCGAAAAAATTTTCGCCATACCGGGCATCGGCAAGTATTTCGTGGAGAGCATCTTCAATCGGGACTATCCGGTCATTCTCGGCACTTCCGTATTTTACAGTGCCGTCCTCATTTTGACACTGTTTTTCACCGACATTTTATACCGATTCGTCGATCCGCGAATCAAGTTAGCCAACGGGGGGGAATGAGGCGATGGCAGAAGTGTCACAAGTGCGTGACGAGCTGTTCCGGCCGCTTGATCGCAGCCGCTTCGACCAGCACAGCGCGATGCGGCCGAGTGCGAGCTACGGATGGGAGAGCGTGCGGAAAATGTTTCGCAACAAGCTGGCGGTATTCGGCTTTTGCTTGCTGGGAGCGATCGTCTTCCTGTCGGCTTTTGGCCCGAGCATGGTCCCGTATTCAGCCAGCGAGCAATCTCTCGTCTCGGGAAATTTGCCGCTGTCGTCGGAGCACTGGTTTGGAACGGACGATCTGGGCCGCGACATGTGGGTGCGCACCTGGGAAGGCGGACGCATCTCCTTGTTTATCGGAGTGGTCGCTGCGCTGATTGACCTCGTGCTGGGCGTGGTGGTCGGCGGGCTGGCGGGCTATATGGCCGGGCGCGGCAAGTGGGGCGACCGCATCGACAATGTGCTGATGAGGCTGGTGGAGATTTTGTACGGGATTCCGTACTTGCTCGTCGTGATTTTGTTGATGGTCATTATGGAGCCGGGGCTGACCACGATCATTACGGCTTTGTCGATTACCGGCTGGGTAGGAATGGCTAGGCTCGTGCGCGGGCAAATTTTGCAGGTAAAAGGCCAGGAGTACGTGCTCGCGGCCGAAAAGCTGGGGACACCGCACGCGAAAATCATTTGGCGGCACTTGCTTCCGAACGTGGCGGGAATCATCATCGTCAACCTGACTTTTACCATCCCCCAGGCGATCTTTGCCGAGTCGTTTCTGAGCTTTCTCGGGCTGGGCGTACAGGCTCCGACGGCGAGCTGGGGCACGATGGCGAACGATGCGCTGGCCGTCATTTTGAGCGGGCAATGGTGGAGGCTGTTTTTCCCGGGCGTGATGATCTCGCTTGTCATGTTTGCCTTTAACGCGATCGGAGACGGCTTGCAGGACGCTTTCCATCCGCGAAGCAGCAAAGCTTGAAGGAGGAATGACAAATGACCAATGTGCTGGAAGTGGAAGATTTGCACGTCTCCTTCCGGGCTTATGGCGGGGAAGTCCAGGCGGTGCGCGGTGTGAGCTTTTCCGTGCGGCCAGGGGAGACGCTGGCGATCGTCGGCGAGAGCGGCTGCGGAAAAAGCGTGACGGCCCGGGCGATCATGGGCATGGTGAAAGCGCCGCGGGGCCGCGTGAAAAAGGGGAGCGTCCGCTTGCACGGCAGAGAGCTTTCCTGTCTCGGAAAAAAAGAGTGGCAGCAAATTCGCGGCGCGCAGATCGGGATGATTTTTCAAGACCCGATGACGTCGCTCAATCCGACGATGAAGCTCGGGACGCAAATCGCCGAGGTGCTCGTCAAACATCAGAAGCTGTCCGCCAAAAAAGCGCGGGAAAAGGCGATTGAGCTGTTGGCGGCAGTCGGCATACCGGATCCGGAAAGAAGGTGCGACCAGTATCCGCACGAATGCAGCGGCGGGATGAGGCAGCGGATCGTCATCGCCATTGCGCTCGCCTGCGATCCGCAGTTGATTATCGCCGACGAGCCGACGACGGCGCTCGATGTGACGATTCAGGCGCAAATTTTGGCGTTGCTCCAAGATTTGCAGCAGGCAAAAGGGACGTCGATCATCATGATTACCCACGATTTGGGCGTCGTGGCGGAGGTGGCCGATCAGATGGCGGTGATGTACGCAGGCGTCATCGTCGAGCAAGGTCCGGTGGCAGAAGTTTTCGACAACCCGCAGCATCCGTACACGCGCGGACTGCTGCAATCCGTTCCCCGTCTGGATCAGCCGAGCGAGGAGCGGCTCATCCCGATTCAGGGCGCTCCGCCGGATTTGTTTGCGCCGCCCGCAGGCTGCCCTTTTGCCGCGAGGTGCGACTACGCCATGGAGGTGTGCGCGGAACACATGCCGCAGAGCACGGCCTTTTCCTTGCAGCATCAGGCGAAATGCTGGCTGCACGATTCGCGCGCGCGGCGTGTGGAGGAACTGGTGAGTGCAGGGAGGGAGCGGCATGTCTGACATTTTGCTAGAAGTAAAAGAGTTGCGCAAATATTACCCGATCGGCAACGGCAAACAGGTCAAATCGGTCGATGACATCTCCTTTTCAATCCGCAAAGGGGAGACGCTCGGACTGGTCGGCGAGAGCGGCAGCGGCAAATCGACGCTCGGCAGAACGATTGTCGGGCTGTATCCTCCGACGAGCGGCTCGGTCGTTTTTGATGGAACCGATCTGGCCGAGGCAAAAGGCGGGAAAAGGCGCGAGATCAATCGGCGGATGCAGCTCATTTTCCAAGACCCGCAATCTTCGCTCAACCCGCGCATGAGAGTAGGGGACATTATCGCGGAAGGAATCGAGGCGCACGGCTTGGCAAAAGGGCGCGAGAAAACAGAGCAGGTGCGGCAGCTTTTGGAAAAAGTCGGTCTGCACCCCGATCATGCACGGCGTTATCCGCATGAATTTAGCGGCGGACAGCGGCAGCGGATCGGGATTGCCCGGGCGTTGGCGGTACAGCCAAGCTTTATCGTGGCCGATGAGCCGATTTCGGCGCTGGACGTGTCGATTCAGGCGCAGGTGGTCAATCTGCTGGCTGACTTGCAGCAGGAAAGCCAGTTGACGTATTTGTTCATCGCGCACGATCTGGCTATGGTCAAATACATCAGCGACCGCATCGGCGTCATGTACCTCGGCCGGATGATGGAGCTGGCCGACAGCGACGCGCTGTTTGCCAGTCCGCTGCATCCGTACACGCAGGTGCTGCTGTCGACCATGCCCGTGTCCCACCCGAAGCACCGCGCCGCTCGCGAGCGAATTGTCATCGGCGAGCCGCCGAGCCCGATCCATCCGCCGCCAGGCTGCCCGTTCCAGACGAGATGCCCGAAAGCGATGAGCATTTGCAGGCAAATGGCCCCGGCCTGGAAGGAGGTGGAAGCCAAGCACTGGGTAGCCTGCTTTTTATACGAATAAATCGGGGAGAAACATACGGAGGAAAGAGACATGAAGAAAAAACTGATTACGGCTGCTGCCCTGCTGCTGCTGGTTGTTCCGGGATTGGCCGCGTGCAGCAAGGATACGCCGGCAGCTTCGGATACGAATCAAGGACAGGCTGCTTCTGCAGCCGCCATCAAGCAAGAGGTGACGGCGAACCTGAAGGGCGAGCCGTACACGCTCGATCCGGCATTCGCCTCGGACTCGACTTCGTACTGGGTCATCGACCACCTGTACGAAGGGCTGTACCGCTATGACCAAAACGGCGAGCTGGTCGAGGGCGCAGCGGAAAAAATCGAGATTTCCCCGGACGGGAAGACGTACACTTATCACATCCGCAAAGGGCTGAAATGGTCTAACGGCGATGCGTTGACCGCCAAAGACTTCGAATTTGCCTGGAAGCGGGTGCTGGACCCGAAAACGGCCGCCTATGAACCGTCTGCCCTGTACTACATCGAGGGAGCGGAGGAGTACAACACAGGCAAAGGCCCGCTGGAAAACGTGAAAATCGCCACGCCAGACGACTACACGCTCGTCGTCGGGCTGAAAAACCCGACCAGCTTCTTCCCGAAAGTCGCGATCGGCCGTCCGTACTTGCCTGTGAATCCGAAAGTGGTGCAGGCGGACAAAAACTGGGCAGCGGAAGCGAAAAGCATCGTGACGAACGGCGCTTACAAAGTCAGCGGCTGGGAGCACAACAACGAGCTGACGCTGACCAAAAACGACCAGTACTGGGACAAAGACGCCGTGACGATGGAAACGGTTCATTTCAAAATGGTCAACGACGCCACTACCTCCTACCAGATGTACAAGACAGGCAAGCTCGACCTGATCGACTCGTTGCCGACCGATGTTATCGAGCAGGAAAAAGGCAAGGAAGAGTACAAGACAACGGCTGACTTCGGCGTGTACACCTACACGTTCAACACAGAGGCAGAGCCGTTCAACAACGCGAAAATCCGGCGAGCTTTTGCGCTGGCGATCGACCGGGAAGCGATCACGCAAAACATTACGAAGGGCGATCAAAAAGCGGCCTACGGCTACGTCGCCTACGGCGTGACCACACCGTCCGGCAAAGACTTCCGCGACGAGGCGGCACCGTACTACAGCTACGATCCGGCCGCAGCGAAAAAGCTGCTGGAAGAAGGCATGCAGGAACAAGGCTGGTCGACGCTGCCTGCCGTCACCTTGAAGTACAGCACAGGCGAGTCGCATAAAAAAGTAGCGGAAGCGCTGCAAGAGATGTTCCGCAAAAACTTGGGCGTAGAAATCAAGCTGGAGCATCAGGAGTGGAAAACGTACATCGACACGTACAAGCAAATGAACTTCCAGATCGCGCGCATGGGCTGGACCGGAGCGTACCTGGACCCGCTGGCCGTCCTGGAGCTGTACACGAGCAAGTCGTCGAGCAACTTCACCAAGTGGGAAAATGCGAAGTTCGACGAGCTGATCGAGCAAGCGCGGGTGGAGCAAGATCAGGAAAAACGGACCAAGCTCTTGCATGAAGCGGAGGATGTGTTGATGGCGGAAATGCCGATTATTCCGGTCTACTTTTACACACAAAACTACTTGAACAACAAAAAGATCGAAGGCATTCGCTACAGCGTGACGACAGAGCCGGACTTCCGCTGGGCGAAAAAGGTGGCGGAATAAGCGCGCCCGCCGCGCCTGCAAGACAAGATTGATTAAAGGAGCCTCCTGCTTGCTTGCGGGAGGCTCCTTGCTGTCTGGGCGATTTTGCGGCGAAAAACGACGATGTTGTGAAATAGTGTTTTCCTCCTGGAAAAATGCGGGTAATATATAGGTAGATAGAACCCTATGCGAGAACGTTGCATGAGAGTACAGGGTGTGAGGAGAACGAATGATGATGGATACGTGTTTCAAATGCGGAAGCAAAATGAAGCCGAATGAATACACTTGCCACGTCTGCGGCGAAAACGAAATGGAAGACTACCGGATGATTCGCAACTACGTGCGAAGCTACCCGAATTCGAATGCGATGCAAATTGCCAATGCGACAGGTATCTCCGTGTCCAAAATATTGCGCTACATCAAAAACGGCTCCTTGACCGTGGTCGACAACCAATCCCGCAGAGGACGGCGTTTTGAATGACGAGGAAATGGACGAACAGCCCGCAAGCTGCAACATGCGCCAAGCATGTGAGCGTGCGGCTTTGTTGCGATTGAAAAAGTGGAGCTTCATCTAAAATTGTAAGAACATGCTATAAGTAGTGAGCAGCTTAAAATATGTCACCGTGTTTGACCTAAATGTGCCCCCGAAAATGGGCTGTTTTTATTTTACAGATTTTCCGAACGAGAAAGCCCGCTACGGTGCGATAGCACCCCCTTTAGGGGCGGGATGAGAGTGAGGTCAAATACGGAGTACCACGAATAAATCGAAGGTTTGTGGTACTTCAAGTATTTGAAAATTCCACTCTTTTTTGTTGTTCATCTGTTGTAGTATATAAAACAAACTGATACAATAGGTGTATGAACGAATACAGAAGAACAAGCACAACCCTTTCATTATTAAACTACCATTTTGTGTTCTGCCCTCGGTACAGAAGAAAGATTTTTCTGCAAGCAGATGTAGAACAACGCTTCAAAGAGTTGGTACATGAAGGGTGTGAGGAACTGCAAATTGTGATTGTTGCTCTTGAATGCGACAAAGACCATACGCATATGTTTCTCAACGCACTCCCATCATTAAGCCCTGCGGATTGATGCTAGACTTTACATTGGACACGGAGAATCGAGAGTGCGACAATAAAAGCGTTCATAATCGAGGTGTCCAACATGACGAAAAAGTACGACAGGGAATTCAAACTTCAAACCGTTCGACTCATCCAAGAAGAAGGGAAATCGGTGGCGCAGGTAGCCCGGGAAATGGGGCTTCATGAAAATACCATCTATCG
>NZ_JBYTBG010000026.1:0-68327 GCF_058788915.1 Brevibacillus sp. FW301-21C12A | reverse complement strand
CAAGAAAGTGTTTGGGTTGGAAGACCGCCTACGAATCATTCATGGAGGCAGTGTCGCACTTGGCTTGACAATCCGTCTTATACAATAAGACCTTCGCCACCAATGCGGCAAAGGTCTTTCTCTCGTTGATTATTCGCCGAGATCGACGTTGTGGTACACTTGCTGCACATCGTCCAAATCTTCGAGGGCGTCGATCATTTTTTCAAACTGGGCTTGCGCCTCTTCGGAAAGCGTCACTTCGTTTTGCGCGAGCATGGTCAGCTCGGCGACAGTGAACTCGGTGATGCCTGCTTTTTTGAACGCTTCCTGCACGGCATGGTACTGCTCCGGCTCAGCGTAGACGATGACGGCTCCGTCTTCTTCCAAAATGTCGCGGACGTCTACTTCTGCTTCCATCAAAATTTCGAGCACTTCCTCGGCTGTTTTGCCTTCGAGGCCAAATACGGCCGTCGGGTCGAACATGTAGGCAACCGAGCCTGTCACACCCATGTTTCCGCCGTTTTTGTTGAAGGCGGCGCGCACTTCAGACGCGGTGCGGTTTACGTTGTTGGTCAGGGCGTCCACGATGACCATGGAGCCGTTTGGCCCGAAGCCTTCGTAGCGCAGTTCGCTGTAGTTTTCTTCGGCTCCGCCCTTCGCTTTTTCAATCGCGCGGTCGATAATGGCTTTCGGTACGCTGTATGTTTTGGCACGCTCCAGGACGACCTTCAGAGCGCGGTTCGACTCTGGGTCCGGCTCGCCTTGCTTGGCCGCTACATAAATTTCTTTGCCGAACTTGGCATATATACGACTGGTGCTGGCATCCTTCGAAGCTTTTTTCTCTTTGATATTGTTCCACTTACGACCCATAAATTCCCACTCTCTTTCAACGTCACAGATTGATTGCTTGCAAGACTCCGTAGTCCAATTTCACACTCAACTATTATACCTCAATCTTGTGTTTTTTTACGAGATAATCCTTGCGAAAAAACGTAAACGTCGTTTCGGGTGGCTTTTCTTTCCCTGGCTTTATTGGTGCGGTCTTCGTTTGCCAGTTACGTTTGGCGTTGTTCGATACTCTTGTTTTTAGCTTCATCGCGGCTTTCGCGGAGGCGAGGAAAGAGAAATCGCGGGAGCTTCTTGGGATCCCTGCTGGGAGATTCACTGCCCGGCTCCGGAGAAAAAGCGAAACCGCGTCCAAAAGTGGTCGATTCAAGAAGCTTTTCAGAGTTGGACGCGAAAAACGTGTTTCGCTTTTTCCCTGCGCCTCGGTTGGGATCCCAAAGAGCTTCGCGGATTTCTCCTCTTTCCTCGTCGGGCTGTAGCCATTTTGCGTGCATCTGTCTGACGAGGTGAAACAAGGACGCCGCAGATGGTGTACAGGAAGCTGCTGAACGGCAGCCTGGATGGGCAACGGCGGCTTGCCCGGTTTGAGTACCTGATGCTGAATATGTACGATGTCAATTGATGCCTGGTTCCACAGCAGTATATGTTCGTCTATATTCATTCACGTCACCTTCCACAGCCATTACGTCGGACATCGTCTCTTTGCCTTCTGCCCAATCACATGCTCACAAAAAGAAGCAGCTCCGGTGTGGGCCGCTTTTTTGTTTTTCTGCCGAGAGTCGCCTTTTCGCACATGAAAAACGGACCGAAACAAAAATGCGCTTCGGTCCGACTTTCATGCCTTCATGATAGCATGGATTTTTTTTGATTGTCTAGCGTTCGGGCCTCATAACGGCTGTGCCTGTTTGCCTGTCTGTTCGTTATTTTTTCATCAACCCTTCGTAAATCGTCTTGATGTTCCACTCCATCATCTTGATGTACGTATCGCCGTCCTCGCCTGGCTTGCCGAGCGAGTCGGTGAACACTTTGCCGACGATTGGCACGCCGGTTTCGCGCGAGACCATTTCCATGCTGCGCGGGTCGATGCTCGTTTCGACGAACAGCGCCGGGATTTTTTTCTCGCGGATCAGGTCGACTACCTGGCTGACCTGCTCAGGCGTTCCCTGGTTTTCCGAGTTGATTTCCCAAATGTAGGCGGCGTCGAAATCGTACGCCTCGCAGAAATATTTAAACGCTCCTTCGCTCGTGACGAGGACGCGCTGCTCGCGCGGGATTTGGCCGTATTGCTTGACGGCTTCGTCATGCAGGGCGCGCAGCTTCTCGATGTACGCCGTTGCGTTTTTCTCGTACGTTTCCTTGTGCGCCGGGTCGATTTTGATGAGGGCGTCGCGTGCGTTTTCCGCGTACTTGATGCCGTTGCGAACGTCCAGCCATGCGTGCGGGTCTTCTTCGCTTTCTTTGCCTTTGGTGGTCAAATGCTTGGCGGCTACCCCTTCGCTCAGGCGGAACACGGGTGCATCCGGGCCGGACTTGCCTGCCGTTTGCATCAGCTTTTCAAACCACGAGTTTCCTGCTTCCAGGTTCAGGCCGTTGTAGAACACGGCATCGGCATCCGTTGTTTTTTGCACGTCCGCTGGCAGCGGATCGTATTCGTGCGGGTTGGAGCCGACGGGAGCCAGGCTGTAGATCTCGACGCGATCTCCCCCTACGTTTTTCACGATGTCGTACAAAATCGAGTACGTCGTCACGACTTGCAGTTTGTCGTCGCCGGATTTTCCGGGCTCGGCCGAGTTGTTTTGCGGAGCGCCGCACGCAGCGAGCAGGACGGTTGAGATGAGAAAGACGAGAAACAGGTTCCATTTTTTCATGCGAATTCTCCTTTACTTTGAAAGCTCGACTCTTTTTTGCCGGGCTCGAATTGATTTCCAGACAACCCCGTGCTTGCGGGAGAACAGAAAGGCTAGCAGGAACAGCGCGGTTGCCACCATCACAATCGTCGCGCCCGAAGCCAGATTGTAGGTAAAGCTGAAGTACAAACCGACGATAGCGGAGATGACACCGAAGCCGGCAGCCAGGAAAATCATCACCGACAGGCGATCCGTCAACAAGTACGCGGTAGCGGCCGGAGTAATCAGCATGGCGACTACGAGCACGATGCCTACCGTTTGCAGAGACGCTACCGTCACCATCGTCAGCAAGGTCATCAGCAAGTAGTGGATGAGATTGTTGCGCAGACCGTAGGCGGCCGCAATCGTCGGGTCAAACGACGTCAGCAGCAGCTCCTTGAAGAACGCGTAGACGGTCACGATGACGATCAGACCGATGCCGACGGTCACCCACATGTCGGACGGCCGGACGGCGAGCACGTTCCCGAACAGGATGTGGTACAGGTCCGTACTGCTTTTCAGCATCGTAATCATGATGATCCCCAGGGCAAAAGCCGAGGTGAACAAAATGCCGATGGCCGTGTCGTTCTTGATCCGGCTGTTCTGGCTGACGTAGCCGATTCCGACCGCCGTCAGGACGCCAGTGGCGACTGCTCCCAGGAAAAAATTGATCCCGAAAGCATAAGAGAGAGCAACCCCCGGTAAAACCGCGTGGGAGATCGCGTCCCCCATCAGCGACATGCCGCGCAAAATAATGAAGCTGCCGATCACGCCGCAGATGATGCCCACTACTACAGAAGTAAACAAAGCTTTTTGCAAAAATTCATACTGTCCAATTGCTTGTAAAAAATCCATCACGCCGTTACCTCTACCTTCTCGAGAAATTGAAGTTGATGCGCGTATGCTTTCGCCATGACCTCTCGATTCAGGACTTCATCGACTGTTCCGAACTTGATAAGCTCTTTGTTCAAAAGCAGCAGTTGATCGAAGTAAGCATTCGCCTTGCTCAAGTCGTGGTGGACGACCACGATTGTTTTGTCTTGAAGCTGCAACTCCTTCAAAATCCGGATGATCGTCTCCTCGCTGGCGACGTCGATCCCGACAAACGGCTCGTCCAGAAGGAGCAACTCCGGCTTTTGCGCCAGTGCCCGAGCCAAAAAAACGCGCTGCTGCTGCCCGCCGGACAACTCGCCAATCTGCCGCTTCGCGAAGTCCTCCAGGCCGACTTTTCGCAGGCATTCCATCGCCCACGCCTTTTCCTTCTTCTTCGGAAATTTGAACAAGCCGACGCTCGGGTACGTTCCGATGAGGACGGTATCCATCACCGTGATCGGAAACGTCCAGTCGATCTGGCTCCGCTGCGGGACGTAGGCGACCTGCTTCCGGACCTCATTCACTTCCTTGCCGTAAAACCGGACGTCTCCCTTGTCTTTGCCGATCAACCCGAGCATGGCCTTAATCATGGTCGATTTCCCCGCGCCATTCGGCCCGATAATGCCCACCATGCTTCCTTGCTCGACAGCAAAGGTTACGTCCCGCACCACCTCGACTCCAAAGTAGGAGACGTGAAGCTCTCTGACTGACACCGCACTATTCATGAGATTCCCTCCAATTAACCAATCGTTCGTGTACGTTCTCGGTTGTTGTTGACCGTTGCTTCCGCTGGACAATTCTTTATGACTGGCTCATATATGCTTATACACAAAATTGTGGTTGTTAACCAATAATATTCACCCTAGCAAAATAATATGCTTGTGTATAAAAATGTTTCCCTAACGCAAAATTTAAAGGATATTTATCCTGCTGTCAATCCTCATTTTCATTTTCCGCCCAGGAAAACGGGTTTCGCGCCGCCGTTTTCCTGCCCAGAGCCGCCACAGAACCGCGCCAGAATATAGAAAAAACACAGCCCGCATCAATCGAGCTGTGCTTCTTTTTATTCACTTCGTTCCGCTTTTGTTACACCAGTTGCAGCGAAATATACTTCACTTCCAAATACTCCTCGATGCCGTGGTGGCTGCCTTCCCGGCCAAGCCCGCTTTCCTTCATGCCGCCAAACGGCGCTTGCGCGACAGATGGCGCCCCATCGTTCACCCCGACAATACCGTATTCCAGGCTTTCCGAAAACGTGAACGCCCGCGCCAGCGACTGCGTGAAGACGTATGCCGCCAACCCGTACGGCGTCGCATTCGCCCGCCGGATGACTTCCTCATCGTCGGAAAACGTGCTGACAGGCGCGATCGGCCCGAACGTTTCCTCCTGCATGCACACCATCTCATCGGTTACATCCGAGAGCACGACCGGCTTCATGAAGTAGCCAGTGGCTCCCGCGAGAACCGGGCTGCCGTGGAGCGTCGCCCCTTTGCCCACGGCGTCGTCAATTTGCTGCTGGACTTTTTGTACGGCTCGCTCGTCAATCAACGGCCCGATCTCGACGTCGTCTTCTGTTCCCTGGCCTACGCGCAGCGCGGACACCGCCTCTGTCAGCTTTTGCAGGAACGGCTCTTTCACAGCTTCATGCACATAGATGCGGTTTGCGCAAATGCACGTTTGCCCGGCGTTGCGGAATTTGGACTGGACCAGCCCTTTGACCGCCGCGTCGAGATTCGCGTCCTCTGCCACGATAAACGGCGCCAGGCCGCCAAGCTCCAGGGAAATCTTTTTCACGGTATCGGCCGCTTTGCGCATCAGCAGCTTGCCCACCGGAGTCGACCCGGTGAACGTCAGTTTTTTCACGCGCGCATCGTCCATCCAGACATCGACGACTTCCGCTGCCTGCGAAGTCGTCACGATGTTGATGACGCCTGGCGGAATCCCCGCCTCGTGGGCGCACTCCGCCAAAAGCAGCGCGGTCAACGGCGTCTGTTCGGCTGGCTTCGTCACCGTCGTGCAGCCTGCCGCGAGCGCTGGCGCGATTTTTCGCGCAATCATCGCCGCAGGGAAATTCCACGGCGTGACGGCCGCCACGACACCGACTGGCTGCTTCTGCACGAGAATCCGCTTGGAGGCGGCGGAGGCAGGAATCGTCTCGCCGTAAATCCGCTTTGCTTCCTCGGCGTACCATTTGATGTAGCTGTTCGCGTACTGCACCTCGCCTCGTGCTTCTGCGAGCGGCTTGCCCTGTTCCAGCGTCATGACGTACGCGATCTCGTCCAGGCGGGCTGCGATCGTCTGGTGCCAGCGCTCCAGCAAGGCCGCGCGCTCATAGGCGGTCGTTTTCGACCAACTGGGAAAAGCGGCTTACGCAGCGTCGACCGCCTGCCGCGCTTCTTTCGCGGAAGCGTCCGGCACGCTGCCGATGATTTCCAATGTCGCGGGATTTTGCACCTCGACGCGTGCCGCAAGCGTCACCCACTCTCCGTTCACGTACATGCCTTTGTTCCATTCTTGTTGTCTCACGCTGCCTTTTCCTCCTTTTCATTTGCCGTGAACAATTTCTCTTTTTCACCGCGCAACCAATCTTTTCCATATAATAAGACGCACAGCAAAATTCCAGCGCCAAAAGCCATCGCCGCTCCTTTGATGACGAGAATCGCCCCTACGACACCCGCGATGCCCAGGTCGCGCTGGCTGCGCGCCTGCATCACGCCAATCCGCACGCTGACGTAGCCTTGGACGAGCAGCGTCAGGGCGACGGCGACGCCGAGAATCGGCTGGACCAGACTGACGATCGGCAAAAGCAATAAACCTGTATTCGTACCCCAGCGAAACGATCCCGCACCGCCGAAAAACGAGTCCATCGCTTTTTTGCCTTTTTTGAACCGCTCCACCACTACGACCTGCATCGCGGCCCACATCGGCCCGCACATCGTAATGTCCGGCCCGATCAGGCTCATCAGCATGTTGCGTCCGCCAAAAATCATGTGCGCCCGGTCCGGGTTGTAGTCGACTTTTTCATCGAGCCGCACTTGGTCGGACTCGGACAAAAGCGCTTTCGTCTTCAACACGTCGCCAAAGACGACGAGATACGTTGCGAACACAGCCGGAATCGCTGTAATGAAAAAGGAGAGCGACGGCAAGCCCAGCCCGAAGACGGTGTACTGCGACCAGAGCGTGGCGAAGTCCGGCTGGCTGAAGCCCCATTGAATGTCCGGCCACTTCGCTTCCCCGAACAACGGGGCGACGAACACCGCGAGCAAGATCGCAGGCAAAATCCCGAGGTTGCCGAGCAATGCCCACCCTTTCCCTTTTTGTTTCAACCCTTCAAAATGTTTGGAAAAAACGAGATAAAAGCAAAAGCCGATACAAATGGCAATCGTGTACGGGAACAGGTCGAACTTCCCGCCCTTTTCAAAAATCGAGGTAATCGCGCCAATCCCCGCGCCGAGAATAATCCCCGACTTGATCGCATTCGGCACGAAGTTGACTACCCGCTTCGCTAGTCCGGTGACCCCGAGCAAAATGGATAACAGCCCAAGCGTCAACTGAAAGGCGATCAGCGCGTACACCCGCTCCTGCCCTTCCGGAAACTGCTCGACAAACAGCACAATCAGCGGAATCGCCGGCGTAATCCAGCCGGGAATGACCGGATCGCCCAAGAGGTGGTGCAGCAAATACAAAAAGCCATTCAAAATGACAACGGCCAGTCCTACCTCAAACGGCATGCCCAGATGGTCGGCGAGCAGCGTGATCGCGCCGAGGTCGACGGCGCACATCAACAGTCCTTGCAAATAATCGGGCCATTCAAAGCGATAGTGTACAAACGGCAGCCGGATCTTGAACGGTCCGGCCGGAATGTACGGGGTTTCTTCACCCGCTCTGCGTTGTTTCCACTTCATACGATGTCCCCCTTTTAGTAAGCTGCTCGATAGATGTCTTCGATATCTTTTTTCCGCAAAGCGCGGGGATTGTTTTTCAAAAGGCGGGTTTGCTTCATCGCCTCTTCGGCCATCTCGGCGATCGCGGATTCCGGAATGTTGAACTCGCGCAGCGACTGCGGAATTTCCACGTAACGGCACAGGCGCGTCATCGCTTCAATCGCTTTTTCCGCCGCTTCGTCCAGGTTCAGTCCGGCGACGTTTTCCCCGAGCGCCTGCGCGATTTCCCCGAGCTTTTCCAGGCAGGCGATCTTGTTCGCCCGCATGACGTAAGGCAGCAAGAGCGAATTGCTCACGCCGTGCGCCATGTGGAATCGTCCGCCGAGCGGGTAGGCCAGCGCATGGACAGCTCCTACGCCCGCGTTGCCGAAAGCAAGTCCGGCCATCAGCGACGCGGTAATCATCGCTTCGCGCGACTCGATGTTATCCGGGCACGCGTACGCTTTCGGCAAGTGAACGGCAATCAGTTTCATCGCGCCAATCGCCAGCGCGTCCGTCACCGGGGAGGCGAACTTGGAAATGTAGGCTTCCACCGCATGCACCAACGCGTCCACGCCGCTCGCAGCGGTCACGCTCGGCGGGCACGTAAGCGTCATCACCGGCGAGACGATGGCGACGTCCGGCAGCAGGTAAGGGCTTACAATTCCTTTTTTCACTTGCTCTTTCGTATCCGACAAAATCGAGATGTTCGTCACCTCTGAGCCTGTCCCCGCCGTAGTCGGAATCGCGATCAGCGGCAAGCCCGGCTTTTTCACCAGATTCGTGCCAAAATATTGCTCGATGCTGCCCTCGTTCGTCGCCATGACGGAAGCTGCCTTGGCGATGTCGATTGCGCTGCCGCCGCCGACTGCGATCAGGCCGTCGTAGCCCCCTTCGCGGATCATCTGCACACACAAGTCGACGATCTCGATTTCCGGCTCGGGGTTCACGTCCGAGAAGACGCCCGCCTCCATCGGCAAAAGCGCTTCCACCTGCGCGACTACCCCGGCCTGAATGAGAATTTTGTCCGTCACAATCATTGGACGCGCCACTTTCAGACGGGCAACCTCCTCGGGCAGCAGCGCCAGCGAATCCCGCCCTGTGACCAGTTTGTTTGCAGCGGCAAAAGTAGAAATGTTCATGATGTCACTCTCTCCTTTCTGTATGCCGCTACGTGAAAAGCAACTCCCGTGCCAAGCGGAAAAAAGCGGGTGCCAATTTCGCTCCGCCACCTGCGGGAAAAACGACCTTCCCCCCAACAGCGGCAAGCCTTTTCTCACTTTTTTGTCACATTTTCCGCAGCACAGTTTGTTTCGGCCAAAAGCAACCGTTTACATTCGCTGTTTGATTATAATTCAAATCAAACTTGCGCATTTGATTCATTATCAAATCAAAATCCATACCCTTCCCCTTTCGACACATCCGCTCACCTGGCTAGCGGAAAAAACGACGAATGATTGTCGTTTCCTGCTTGTCATCTGGCCTTCCGTCAATCAAAAATGTTTTATGTTTAAAATAATCTGTTAATTAGGAATTTTCATTTGACAACCTTTTTGGAATATTTTACTATCATAAGAACGCACGCGAATATCTGACGCGGATGAATATTGCGGGAGAGACTAAACTCGCCGTTTAGCACCGAAGGAGCAAATCCTGACCGCTCAGGACAAATCTCTCAGGTAAAAGGACAGAGAAAAGTAGGAACCGGTCTATTTTTCCCGTTCCTTTTTTTGTTGCAGAAAAATAGGAGTGTTGTGCGTTCACCATGAAACAGCCGTTCCATTTGCCTCGAAAAAGGAGGGAAAACTGCCGACAAAACCGCAAATTTTCTGCCTCGCTCAAAAATGAAAGCGTTTTTTTCGATGGAAGTAACTTAATGATGTATTTATGCTGGGTCGCTATGTTAAGATATGAATTATAAAGTTTCATAAACTTTTTGAAAGGTCGGCGGTTGGTTTTTTACCAACAGCCGCAAACGAATCAAACGCATGAGAAATGAGGGGGATCACATGCAACAGCAAAATTTGGCGAGGGGCCTGAAAAACAGGCACGTTCAACTCATCGCGATCGGCGGGGCCATCGGAACGGGATTGTTCCTCGGTGCGGGCAAATCCATTCACCTGGCCGGCCCATCCATCCTGTTTGCTTACTTGATTACTGGGATTATTTGCTTTCTGATTATGCGCTCGCTCGGTGAACTTCTCCTTAGCAACCTGAACTATCATTCCTTCGTTGACTTCGTAAAAGACTACCTCGGCAACATGGCCGCGTTCGTCACAGGCTGGACGTACTGGTTTTGTTGGATTTCGATTGCCATGGCCGACTTGACGGCTGTCGGAATGTACACGCAATACTGGTTCCCTGAGGTTCCGCAATGGATGCCGGGATTGATTGCGCTCGTCATCCTGCTCATCATGAACCTGGCAACGGTCAAGCTTTTCGGCGAAATGGAGTTCTGGTTCGCGCTCATCAAAGTCATCGCGATTCTCGCTTTGATCGCCGTCGGAATCTTCATGATTGTCAAAGGCTTCTCGACAAACTCCGGCGCGTCCAGCTTCAGCAACCTGTGGAGCCACGGCGGCATGTTCCCGAACGGCATCAACGGCTTTTTACTCTCCTTCCAGATGGTCGTGTTCGCCTTTGTCGGCATTGAGCTTGTCGGGCTGACTGCCGGGGAGACAGAAGATCCCGAGCGCGTGATTCCAAAAGCGATCAACAACATCCCGATTCGCGTGCTGCTCTTCTACGTCGGCGCTCTGATCGTCATCATGAGCATCTATCCATGGAACGCCATCATCCCGACCGAAAGCCCGTTCGTTCAAGTGTTTGCGGCTATCGGTATCGCGGCTGCCGCAGGTATCGTCAACTTCGTCGTGCTGACCTCCGCCGCTTCGGCATGCAACAGCGCCATCTTCAGTACAAGCCGTATGCTCTACTCGCTCGGCAAGGAAAATAATGCGCCTGCGTCCATGACCAAGCTGACAACGCGCCAGGTGCCTGCCAATGCCTTGTTCTTCTCGACTGTCGTCGTTCTCATTGCGGTTGTGTTGAACTACATCATGCCAGAAGGCGTCTTCACTCTGATTACGAGCGTTTCGACGGTCTGCTTCCTGTTCATCTGGGGCATTACCGTGATCTGCCACCTGAAGTACCGCAAGACAAGACCGGATCTGGCAAAAACAAACAAGTTCAAAATGCCGCTCTTTCCGTTTGCCAACTACCTGATTCTCGCTTTCCTCGCGTTCATTCTCGTCGTGCTCGCGCTTGCCGAGGATACGCGCGTGGCCTTGTTCATCACTCCGGTCTGGTTCATCATGCTCGTCGTGATTTACAAGCTGCGCAAGGCTAAAGTCGATCAGGTGAAAGTATTGGAAAACTGATCGCCAGCCAAACAAAAAAACACATCCGGCTTCCGATGTGTTTGCATGGCAAGGACAAGCATCCTGCGACTGCACCAGGCATTCGCAGGATGCTTTTTATTTGCTCGCTTCCGGCTCGTTCTCTACGCGCAGTTGCAGCTTTTTCATCTTTTGGACGAGTGCGCTCTGGCTGATGCCGAGCGCTTCTGCCGCCAACCGGGTCGTCTTGTGCGTCTGGATCGCCTTGCCGATCATGCTCCGCTCCAGACGGGCGACCGCTTCGCGCAAAGACGTCGGTTCTGCCTGCGGGAACACTTGCTGGAGAAAGTTCGGCAAATCGCCGACGTCAATCGTATCGTGAAAAGTCGTGACCACCAGCCGCTCGACCAGATTCGCCAGCTCCCTGATATTTCCCGGCCAGCTATAGTTCGTGAGCCACTCGTAGCATTCCAGTGTCATCGTCTTTTCTTCCTTGTATTTCTCATTGAATTTTTCCAGATACGACACCAAGAGCGGGACAATCTCTTCCCGGCGTTCGCGCAGCGGCGGCACCTCGAAGGTGACGATGTTCAGCCGATAGTACAAATCCTCGCGAAACAGCCCCTCGCGCACGAGTGTAGCCAGGTCGCGGTGGGTAGCCGTAATGATCCGCACGTCCACATGGCGGACTTCGGTGGAGCCGACGCGCATGAATTTGCTTTCCTCCACTACTTTCAACAGCTTCACTTGCAGCTCCAGCGGCAAGTCGCCGATCTCGTCCAAAAACAGCGTGCCGCGATGGGCGCTCTCCAAAATGCCGATTTTCCCCTGCTTGAGCGCGCCTGTAAACGCCCCCGGCTCGTAGCCGAACAACTCGGCCTCGACCAGATGGCCCGGGATCGCCGCGCAGTTCAGCTCCATGAAAATTTCGTTCGCGCGGCTGCTGCGGGCATGGATGTATTTGGCGATCATGCTCTTCCCCACACCCGTCTCGCCTTGCAGCAAAATTTTCGCATCTGTCTTGGCGACCTTGTCGGCCAGCCGGAACAGCGAGCGCGTCGCAGGTCCGAGCACGACGTCCTCCAGCCCCGTCTGGTCCGGGTGCGGCAAATCGCTGTGCAAAAGCTTCTGGCTGTCCAGCTCGTGCTTGAGGCGAATCAGCTCGGTAATGTCCCGGACGCTGCTGATGACGTACAAAATTTCGCCTGCGGGAGACAGCACAGGGGTGGCAGAGACGATGATCTTGCGGCTGTTGCGGATCGTCTGGATCAGCGTCACCGGCCTTCGCGTGCGAATCGTTTCCAGCGAAGCGGACACCGAAATCATGCCTTGCTTGATGAGATAGCCCATGTGCTGGCCGATGACCTCTTCCTCGCGAATGCCCGTAATGCGCTGGTACGCCTGGTTGACAAACAGCGTGACGCCTGCCCCGTCCGTAATATAGACGCCGTCGTACAGCGCATTGAAAACAATCTGGCAGACCGGGCTTTCAAAAAAAGCGCGAAGCTGCGCCTGCGAGCTGGCCTGCCTCTGGCGGTCCGGCAGGTTCACCTCGGGCACGACGTACTCGACAATCGGGCGCGTCAGTTCCCCGCGATGAATGGCGTGGGCGATCGCTTCCACCGTCAAATAGCCGAGAAACTCCCCCTCTTCGCTGTACACTTCCTGCACTTCATTTTGATCTGGCGAAAAATGCGCGACTGCTTCCTCAACCGTCATCGTAGGACGCAATGAATACATGGGCTACTCTCTCCTGGATGTCATGACCTGATAAATGAACGAAAAGCTTTCTCTATCATTTTACACGCTCCGCCCTCGAATCAAATATCCCTTCGATCGCGATTCCATTTTTACGTTTGAGCAGAAACATAAAAGGAAAATAAGAAATAAGGCTGAAATTCAACGCCCCAAACGTGTACGCCAAGATCGTGCCTGCCAGCGCGAGCAGACTGTCCGGGATACTCGTCGCGGCCGCAGTGCTCGTGTGGTCCACCGCGCGCATCAAAAGCAGGACAACCAGTTGGAAAAGCCCGACCAGCAGGCCGAGAGAAAAGCCGGCCCCTACACACAGCTTGAGATAAGAAGAAATTTTCAAATATTTCACAGTCAACGACGTGTACATGCAAGCCCTCCTTTGCCTTCATCCAATATTTTACACGTCAACCTGAATGGAGTCCTGTCTTTTCTCGAAAGTTTTTGCGATTACATACAAATAGCGAGGTCGCTCATGAAAACTTTTCACGTCAGCCATGCCCGAAAACTGACCATCCTCATCCTGTTAATCATCGTCGTCGCCTTCTCTCTGTCCGGCTACATCATGCGCTCCCAGACCAATCGGATCATGAAAGTCGAGATCGAGAGCAAGCTGACTCTGCAAAGCCAGGCGCTGGCGGAGCGAATGAACGCATTTTTCGCCCAGAAAAGCTTTCTCATCAAGCAGATGAGCACCAACCAGTCGATCGTTCGCTACTTGCAAACCGTCAAAACGCGGGACGATGCGTTTTCCAACCCGTATTACCCGGATGTGGCCGCCGCACTGGACGGCATCCAAAAGCTGGACCGCAACCTGGGACTCGTCTGGATTTCCAGCCAGGCGGGCAACTTCACATTCGGCAACACAGACGAGCTTACGGGGACAGACTGGTCGCTCCAGCAACGCCCGTGGTACCAGGACGCCGTTCGCACAGACGAAGTCGTTTTTTCTGAGCCGTACGAAGATTACTTGACCAAAAAAATGGTCACCAGCGGCACCATGAAGCTGAAAGAGGACGGGAAGCTCTTGGGCTTCGTCGCCATTGATATTTTGCTCGACGACATTCCGGAAATGCTCGGCAGCTATCCCATCGGCGAATCCGGCTATGCCATCCTACTCTCCAGGGACGGGACGATCATGTATCACCCGAACCCCGCGCTTGTCAGTCGGCAAAAGCTGACGGAGCAGCCCGGGGACATGGGAAAAATCGCCCACAGCATGATCGCGGGCCAAAAAGGGCTGCAACGCATCACCATCGACAACAACAGCTACTACATCGGCTATGCGCCCGTCGCTTCTACAGGCTGGTCCGTCGCAGCGGTTTTGCCTTCGAGCGAAGCTCTCGGCCAGTTGAACTCCGTACAGGAGCTGTCCAGCCTGATTACCGGGCTGTCGATTTTTATTCTGGTCGGCATGCTTTCGCTTTTGCTGCACATTATGCTTCGGGAGCAGCGGCGTATCCAGGCGGAGCTGTTGGCCGCGAAGGAAGAGGCGGAAGAAGCGAGCAAAGCCAAAACCGATTTTCTGGCGCGAATGAGCCACGAAATCCGCACTCCGCTAAACGGGATCATCGGACTGTCGCAACTGATGCAAAAAACGGTCATGACGCTGGTGCAAAAAGATTACCTGGACAAAATTCTCTCTTCCTCGCAGGTGTTGCTGCGGCTCATCAACGAGATTCTCGACTTTTCCAAGATCGAAGCCGGAAAGCTGGAGCTGGAAAAAGCCAGCTTTGACCTCGACGACTTTGTCCGCCGGCTCTCGCACATGCTGAGCATTTACCTTGGGACGAAGCAAATCGAGATCATCGTCGAGCTGCCGCCGAAAATGCTGCCCAAGCTGATCGGGGACCAGCATCGGCTGGAGCAGGTTTTGCTCAACCTGTGCCACAACGCGATCAAATTTACCGAGCAGGGCTACGTCGCCATGCGCGTCACGCTGGTGCAGGAAGACGAAAAGAGCCTGCTTTTGCACTTTGCCGTGGAGGATACGGGCATCGGCATGTCTGCGGAGCAGATGGACAAGCTGTTCGAGCCGTTCACCCAGGCGGACGGCACGACGAGCAGAAAATACGGCGGCACCGGACTGGGCCTCGTCATTTCGCGCAGCCTCGTGGAAATGATGGGCGCCACTCTCGAAGTCACGAGCACGATTGGCAAAGGAAGCTGCTTCTCCTTTACCCTCGCGTTCGAGCACGCGCCCTGGCAGGAGAACGAAAGCCCCGGCTCACTGCTTCCTCCCGGCTACGCCAACCAGCGCGTCCTGGTCGTGGAGGACCATGACAAAATGCGGAGCAGCCTGGCGGACATGCTGGTGAGCCTGCGCTTTGCTCCGACCTGCGCCGCCTCGTGGCGAGAGGCGTTTGCGCTGCTGGAAGAGGCGGACGAATCCAACCCGTTTTGCTTTGTCTTCGTCGACATGGAGGCGGAAGACATGTACGGCGTCGAGTCGCTCTGGCGCCTGCACACGCTCGCCGAAGCATGCGATGCGGCGACCATCGCCATGACGACCGAGTACGGACGCGACGAGCTGGCCTCGCTGGAGGAAGCTGTCCAGCCTGACGCCGTTCTCATCAAGCCGATTAATCGCATGGACGTGACGCGCGCCCTGCTGGGAGCGCAGGAGCATAAAGAACTGCACACCGCCCACGTCGCGGCTCCCGCGCAGAGCGCTTCTTTCGAAAACGTCATGTTTCCCGGACATCGCGGCACCATCATGCTGGCGGAAGACAACGAGATCAACCAGCTCGTGGCTGTCGAATTTTTGCGCCGGGAAGGCTATGCCGTCACGATTGCCAAAAACGGCCTGGAAGTGCTGGAGCTTTTGGACACGAAAAAATGGGATCTGATCCTGATGGACGTCCACATGCCGGAAATGGACGGCTGCGAAGCGACGCTGCGCATTCGCCAGCACAAGCAGTACGCGAGCCTGCCGATCATCGCGATGACGGCGAGCGTCATCAAAGCCGAGCACGACAACTGCTACCGCTCAGGCATGAATGGCGTCATCACGAAGCCGATTCATCTGGGAGAGATGAAAGAAACGTTGAAGCGGGCCATTCCTGTGCCTTGTCTGGATGTGTCGCTCGCGCTGGAGCGGCTGGATGGAAAACTCCCGATCTACACGCAAATTCTCCGGACGTTCACCCGCGAGTACGCGAATTTTGCCGAACGGCTGCAAAAGACGCTTCGCGCAGGCGATACCGAGGAAGCCCGACGCATGGTGCACACGCTGAGCGGCGTAGCCGGGAATCTCTCTGCCCAGCGATTGCTGCTCGTAGCAAGAAAGGTTGAGAGTCTGCTCTCCCCATCGGCAAACCGGAGCGATTATGAAGAATGTATGAGCGAGCTTGCGTGGCAACTGGACGAAGTATTAGCTCTCGCAACCGAGTGGCTGGAAACTCTGGCGAACTCCTAACAAATTTTTAGCATTTTTCGTGAAATTAGGTCCATTCTCCTCATTTTTTTGCTAAAATATGAGAAAAGTATTAGGAAATCATGAACCATTGCTAGCTCTTTCCCATCTTTATGAATAACTTTCTCCCAGAAAGAGTGAGGAATCTGATGTACAAACTATTGATTATCGAAGACGATCAGATTATGAGTGAAATGCTGGCCATGTATTTAACCGAGGAAGGTTATTCTGTGAAAATAGCAGATCATGGACAAAAAGGTCTGGATCTGGCCCGATCGTTTGCACCGGATGTCATCCTTCTCGACATGATTCTGCCGGATATGAGCGGTACCCGGTTGTGCGGCGAGCTGCGCAGCTTTTCGCTCGCTCCCATTCTCGTCGTCTCGATGAAGACAGACGTATCCGATCGGGTGGAAGCCTTGCAAGCAGGAGCGGACGATTACATTTGCAAGCCGTTTTCACTGCGAGAGATTTCAGCAAAAATCGGAGCCATAATCAGACGAACTCACCAATACCAACAGCAGGCCGCCTCCGTGGAGAACGCCGAGCAGGCGGATACGACGATCACTTGCCCGGAAAATACGTTTCTGCTCGACCTGGAGCGCAGGGCGATCTACGTCAACCAGTTCCACGTCGAGACGACTTTTTCCGAATTTGAAATCATGCGCCTGTTCATTACAAACGAAGGCAAGGTGTTCAGCCGAGAGGAGCTGCTCTACGAGCTTCGCGGTTTTGATTCTTTTGTCACAGACCGGGCGATTGACGTCCACATCGCCAACTTGCGCAAAAAAATCGAAGACAATCCGAAAGAACCGAAATACATTCGAACCGTCTGGGGTGTGGGGTATAAATTCGTCTCTAGGAACTAGCAGACAAACGCATGGGATGGTGCTCTTTTTTTGAGATTATTTCACACTCTCCTAATACATAGACAGAAACTTATCTAATACATCAGGTGCATAATCAATCCCAGAAGACTTGGACTGCATATGGAGGGTAAAAAATGGAGTTTACACCGCATGCGACATGCGAGGACCTGGAGCACAAGCTGAGATTGGCCAATGATCTGCAAGAGGCATTGCCTCTTCAACAACTATCCTTGCACTACCAACCCCAATTCGAGACCGGATCTGGCAATGTGCGCGGCTTTGAGGCTTTGCTCAGATGGAATCATCCGCACTTTGGACCGATCTCCCCCACAGAATTTATCCCGCTCGCCGAGGAGACAGGACTGATTTATTCCATCGGAGACTGGGTGATCCAGACCGCTTGTCAAAAGAACAAGCAAATTCAGGAAAAATACATGCCCAACTCCGTCATGTCCGTCAATTTGTCTGGCTTGCAATTGCAAGATTCCTTATTCTTTGACCGGGTGTGCGGCATTTTGCAGCAAACCGCTCTCTCCCCGCAATCGCTGGAGCTGGAACTGACCGAACGGGACCGCATCTCGCTCAAAGACAGACGGATCGACTCACTGAAAAGATTTGCCCATCACGGTATCAAAATCGTATTGGACGATTTCGGGACGGAATACTCCTCGCTTGAATACATCACGACTCTCCCCCTTTCTACGATCAAAATCGACCGCTCGTTTGTCACACATATCAACAATCATTACGAAGGGACCGTTCTCGTCGAATGGATCATCTCGCTGGCGCGAAAGCTGGGATTCACCGTCGTCGCGGAAGGCATCGAAACATACGAGCAGCTTCATACCTTGCAAAAGTGGAAGTGCGATTTTGTGCAAGGCTATTTGCTGAGCAAGCCGCTGCATGAACAGGAGCTGCCGCTGTTTTTTCGCAAGGTGGAATGGAAGCAGGAAAACAAATTCTAGCATCCAGGTGTCCTGGAATCATCCCCCTTGCCCGACCAGCTTCAGCACACGGCACAGGTCGTACAGAGCGTGGACGCCGCGCATTTGCCAGCCATTGACCTGATGCAAATAACGCAAGGTGTCCATGGCGATTTTTCGCGCCTCCTGCACATCTTCTTCCTTCATCTCGGCGACGGCGTTTTTCAGCTCTACGACGGAGGGCGAGTACACCTGCGCACGCAACGCTCGCAACAGCATGATTTTGTGAATGTGCGAACGGTTGAACAACTGATAGCCGTTTTTCGGATCGCGCGCGGTCGTAATCAGCCCGGTTTTTTCCCAGTGGCGAATCGTAGAGCTGGGAAGTCCTGTCTCGCTGGCGGCTTGCTTGATTCGCGATTGCCACACCCTCCGATTGGCGCTGCCTGATAACCTTCCGCTGTGAGGCTGCTGCCTCCAAATTTTATCGATAGGGCGGGATGACCAACTTCCCGGTATAATCTAAATAGCCATCGAGACCCCAATTGATGGCGTACAGACCGTTACGATCCATAAGAGAGCCATATGGACTTTGATAGGTACCAAAATAACGTGGACTTACAAGATACTCTCCTTTGCGATTGATAAAGCCCTCCCTGCCGTCGTGCAGGCGAACCATGGCTATACCGTTATAAAATCTGCCTATAGCTGAGTATTTGGGTTCGAGAATGACCTCTCCTGTCAGGGTAACAGCACCCGCGTAAGATTGACCGTCTTCTTTGTTAGTGTAGTACCTGTAAATGCCTTCCTCTACATCCGATGATCCTGCAAAAGGAGTAAATTCGCCTGGCGGGATGATCCATTCGCCTTTTTTATTGATCAATCCTCCTCCAAGCGATTTTCCGTCCGCTTTCCAGCTCGAAGCATAGGCTATTCCGTTCCGGAAGGGAACGGTAAAATAATAGATCGGTGCGATGATGTACTCGCCTTTGCTGTTAATAAACCCAATCTGCTTATCCTTTTCTTGGACAGCGGCTAATCCGTCAGAAAATTCTTTTGCCAAGACGTACTTAGGGGGGACCAAAACGGTTCCTTTCGCATCCATATATCCGTAGTAAGGACCTTGCTTAATGAGGATCGGATCATTGGAATACTGCTGCCGTTCGGGAATGTAGCCTACGTAATCAAAGGTAGGCTGCACGATCCAATTCCCCTTCGTGTCGATGAGTCCCCATTTTTTATTCACAGAAGCAGCTGATCGTCCAAAACGGAAACCTACTATTCGCTCATACTTTGGAGGGATGACTTCCTTTCCTGTACGGTCGATCACCCCGCTTCTTTCCCCTATCTGAAAGCTTGCAAGCCCTTCGGAGAAACTGGAAATATAGTTGTATTTATAGGGAACAATGAGCTTGCCAGTATGATCTATCACTCCCCACTTTTCTATGCTCGTGTTTCGTACAAGGCCGAGGCCATCTTTGAATTCCTGTATCGTACCGTATTTGGGCAAAGTAAATCTCGCATGAATCTTGCCGTTACGATCACTCAAAGCCCATTGATTCCCGGTAGGTTTTCTTAGTGGGTACAGTTGCTGGTTTGGTTCGCCTGCACCTTGTGCGGATACACCAGCAAGGCTGAGACACGCCAGAATCATAGCTAGGATCGTTACCAAAAATTTCTGCATAGTAGTACATCCTCCGAGAGTCTAATGAGTTAGTTGCCCTAATTATAGGGTAATTTGGAATTAAAACCAATAAGGGGGGTTGGCTACACGGGGACAAGGAACTGTTCTTTTGCGTGCGTGTCGGTATTTCGAAAAATTTACCATCTCAGTAAATACTGATATCAATAGATTCTAAACATTTATTCGGAATCTTTATTAACGATAACGATTTAATGGAGGTGTATCCATTCATGCAATCTCTGACAGCCGTTTGTTAATGAATGACATTCTCTCCGTTCCATATCGATTTGATTTCAATCTACTAGACATCCATGCTTCTTTACAAAAACATCCCCATTCTTATTATCATCAAAAAAGATCCGTCTAAGTATGTTCGTATCCATATTCTAATCCTACCCTAAAGAAAGAAAACAGGACAGCCTTTCGACTATCCCAAAACTTATAAATTCCTATCTGTTGAAAAAAACCTTGAAGCTTTCTTCAAGGTTTTTTTCGCCGCGAGCCACTAACCGTTTTCCTTCAACGCAACCCCGTTGATTCGCAAATGGGCGCGGAACATTTCCATGATCGACGGCATGTCCGCTTTGTCCGCCCACGAGTCCGTATTCCACACGCCAGCCTGCTTGAATGCGCGCGGGCAGTGAATGAAACACTCTTCCACCTCGACGACGACACCGAGCCCGAGTGTTTTGCCCTTCCAGTTCTGCGCGGCGAGCAGCTCGGCGTTTTTCGTAATCGTCGCTTTTCCGTTGATGCGCAGCACTTCTTCCAGCCCGGGAATGAGAAAAATCATGCCGACCTGCGGATTCGCCAAAATGTTCAGCAAAGAATCGACCCGCCGGTTTCCCATTCTTTCCGGAAAAATAACGTGCCGCTCGTCCAGCACTTTGACAAAGCCCGGCTCATCGCCGCGCGGAGAAACATCGCAGCGTCCATCGGCATCTGCTGTCGCCAGGAAAAACAGCGGCGACATGGACAAGTAATGAATGACATGCGACTCTACCTGCGCAATGCTTTTGTTCGCAACCGTCTCGTGCGGAACCCCTACCAGACTTCTCAGTTCATCCGCGCTGGCAACACGGTCCTTTTGCCACTTTTCTTCCCACATCTTTGTCTCTCCTCCAGGCCCTGTATTTTGGATGACAAACGCCAAGAGCGATCGGGAACCGTTCTCATCCATTTTTCCCATCTTATCGGCTGCGCAGGCGGATTGCAAGACTGCTGAGCGAACGACGTACCGTCTGCTCGCCTTTTTTCCCCGCGCACAATAGAGGATAGCTCACGCGCTATCGCGCAAAGATGCGACTGCCCGTCGCACGCCAAAAGGGATGCCGCCTGTGCATCCCTCTTCGTGCGTGTTTCCCGCTCTTTGTCCGTTGCCTTTGCGCGGTTACACCATAATTTTGCAAATGTCGTTCGTAAACTCGACCGGGTCTTCGATCGGCAATCCTTCGATCAGCAATGCCTGATTGTAGAGCAGGGCGGTGTACAAGTTCACCTTTTCCTTGTCCTCGGCAAAAGCTGTCTTGAGCGACTGGAACACGTTGTGGTTGACGTTGATTTCCAGCACCTTTTGCGCTTTGACGCCCTGGCTGTTCGGCATAGCGTTCAACACTTTTTCCATCTCAATGGTGACATCGCCCTCGGTGGACAGGCAAACCGGATGGGATTTCAGCCGCTTGGACGCTTTTACGCTGGTGACTTTTCCTTCGAGCAGGCTCTTCATGTACGAGAACAGCTCCTGGTTGTCTGCGTTTTCTGCGTCTGCCGCCTTGTCCTGGTCGTCCGCTTCGATGCCCAAATCTGCGCTGGATACGGAGCGGAACTCTTTCTCCTTGTAGGTGCGCATCATTTTGATCGCAAACTCGTCGATGTCTTCCGTGAAGTACAAGATTTCATAGCCTTTGTCGGCAACCAGCTCGGTCTGCGGCAGCTTTTCGATGCGCTCGTTGGATTCTCCGGTTGCGTAGTAAATGTATTTTTGGTCTTCCGGCATTCTCTCCACGTACTCGGCGAGCGTCACCAGCTTTTTCTCCTTCGAGGAGTAGAACATCAGGAGGTCTTGCAGCGTGTCCTTATGCGTGCCGAAGTCGCTGTACACGCCGTATTTGAGCTGGCGGCCAAACGCCTGATAAAACTTCTCGTACTTCTCCCGCTCGTTTTTTTGCATGCTTTGCAGTTGGCCCTTGATTTTGCTGGCGATGTTTTTCGCGATCAGCTTCAACTGGCGATCGTGCTGCAGCATCTCGCGGGAAATGTTGAGGGACAGGCTTTCCGAATCAACCATCCCTTTGACGAAGCTGAAGTAGTCTGGCAGCAGGTCTGCGCACTTGTTCATGATGAGTACGCCATTGGCATACAGCTCCAGACCTTTTTCGTACTCTTTGGAGTAATAGTCGAACGGAATGCTTTCCGGGATGTACAAAATCGCCTGATAGACGACGGCTCCGTCCGCGCTGACGTGGATGTGCGCCAGCGGCTTGTCAAAGCCGTAGTGCTTGCTTGCGTAAAACTGCTCGTAATCTTCATCCTTCAGCTCGCTTTTGTTTTTGCGCCAGATCGGCACCATGCTGTTGATGACCTGTTCTTCGCGCGCTTCCTCAAACTCGTTGTCGCTGCCCTCTTTTGGCTTGTGGGTAGTGACGTCCATTTTGATCGGGTAGCGGATGAAGTCGGAGTATTTTTTGATGATCGCTCTTAAGCGATACTCTTCCAGAAACTCGTCGTAGCGCTCTTCTTCGGTGTTCTCCTTGATTTTGAGGATGATCGTGGTACCGACCGTCTCTTTTTCATACGGCTCGATCGTATAGCCATCTGCGCCGCTGGATTGCCATTTGTAGCCTGTCTCTGCCCCGAGCGCCTTGCTGATAACGGTCACGACATCGGCGACCATGAAAGCGGAGTAGAAGCCCACCCCGAATTGCCCGATGATGTTGTAGCCATCCTTCGCTTCGATTTCTTTTTTGAAGGCGAGCGAGCCGCTTTTCGCGATCACGCCCAGGTTGGTTTCCAGCTCTTCAGCGGTCATGCCGATCCCCGTATCGGTAATCGTCAGCTCGCGGGCGTCTTTGTCGATGGTGATTTTAATGAAGTAATTGTCTTTATCAAAAACTAGCTGCGGATCGGTCAGCGATTTGTAATAAATTTTATCAATCGCATCGCTCGCATTGGAAATCAGCTCACGCAGAAAAATCTCTTTTTGCGTGTAAATGGAATGGATCATCATTTCCAACAGTCGCGTCGATTCCGCCTGAAACTGCTTCTTTTCCATCGGACATTCTCCCTTCTTCTTTTGCACGACACACTTGTTAGCACTCTAGCATGGTGAGTGCTATCCACTATTTTTTATAGCAGTCCTAGATTTTTCTGTCAATATATCGGCCTTGTTTTTTCCAAATTCTGCCGACTGTTGGAAGCTTTTTTTCCATAAAAAAAGACCATGCGAAAATGGTCCTCTTCCTCGTCGCTATGCTCCTTTTTCACTGGCCGCATACGCTTCTGCGGCGATCGCCAAAAGCGTGCCCATGATTTTTTCCAGTCGTTTTTGCCAGGCCAGCAAAAGCCGTTCCTGCTCTTGCAAAAGAAGTTCCCGCTCCGGCTCGCCGTCGAGCAACTCGCGAATTTTTTGCAGCGGAAAATCCAGCTCGCGATAAAACAAAATTTGCTGCAGGCGCTCCAGCTCTTTTGTGCCGTACAGCCGATAGCCCGCTTCGCTGATCTCGCTCGGCACGAGCAAGCCGATCTTGTGGTAATGGTGCAACGTTTTGATCGTCACCCCGGAAAGCTCCGATACTTCCTTGACCGTGTACAGCACGTGTCCGCCCTCCTTTCCCCTTTAGTGTAAAGACTCCCCCAAGCGGAGAGTCCAGCGTTTTTGCCCAAAAAAATCCCTCGCTGGCTAGGGCGAGGGTTGAAAAAGGTGGTTAACAGTGTATGGGACTCAGTGTGTCCCGATTTTGCCATTATATACGTCCGTTTTCCCGGCGAAGCCAAAGGGGCAGGCGGCGCGGGCAGCGTCTGCATGCTATGCTGTTCGAGTCGCTTCCGCACCGCTCCATGGCAGCCTTTTTACCCGACCGCGACCAGATCGAGCACCACTGCGTTGATCCCGTTCAAAAAAGCAAGTGCGCTCGCTTTGATAATGTCCGTATCCATGGCGCGGCCCGAGTACGTTTTTCCCATGTACTCGATACGGATATTGACGCGGCCGACAGCGTCCTTGCCGCGGGTTTCGTCCCATTCAGTTTGCGCGTTCACGCGGGAACGCGTCCGTGCCGTCGCCAAACAGCCATTTCAACGCATTCATGAAGCGAAACGCGAAGAAAAAAGAATCGTGCGTCCCGAGCGGGTCCGTCTCGAACTTCAGATGTTCCGGCGGAAAGCCTTTTTCGAGCAGGAGACGGTGCGCCGCTTTGGTCTGCGCGACCATTCCCGACTGGATCGTCTTTTTGTAGACGCCTTCCAGCTCGCCGACGTACATATAGACGCGATGCTTCTCAGCAGGCAAAGCCCTCTCCTGCATGTACGAGATGAAGCCTTCGTACCAGAACGAAGCGGATATCCAGGCGCTTTTGCCAAACGTCTCCGGGCGATTGAAGTACGCGTACGCACTGACCAGTCCGCCGAGCGAGCAGCCTGCAATCGCGGTGTGCTCCGGTTCCGGCATGGTCAAATAATTCGCGTCGATGTGCGGCTTGATCTCGTCTGCGACCGCTTGCACGTAGCGGCTCGCTCCGCCGCCAAACGACGGCCTGTCCGCCACAAGCGCCCCTTCTGGCCACGGCGTGTAGTCGTGATTCCGGTCGTGCGGCTTGATGCCGACGAGAATCAGCTCCGGAAGCTGCTTGCTGTTAAACAAATGATCGAGGTAATTGTACCCATCCATCGCGACTTTGCCTGCGTCCTGCAAGTAGACGACAGGATAGCGTTTGTTTTCTTCTGTATAGCTGCTCGGCAAATGGATGGACAGTTCAAAGCCCGCCACTTTCTCCGTAATGAATCGCTTCCGCATGCTCGGACCTCTTTTCCTCGGTTTTGATGGAGTCTCCCCAAAATTATAAGGACAGTCCGCGCAAGTAGCCATGCACAAAATCCAGATTCGCCGATGAAGCTTTTCCTGTGCGGCAAAGGTCACGGCGTAGCTGGCCGTTTTCATCCAGTGAATGGAGAGGATCGGCCCGACGCTCGTTCCGGCAAACAGGATAAACGTATAGACGGATACCGCAAGCCCGCGCAGCTTCCCGGCCAACTGACCGATCAGCAAGATGAGAGAAGGAACGGCGAGAGCGATACCGCTGACGTACACAAGTGTCATCCCGATGAGCACCGGCAAGGAGGCGCCCACGCCCAGCAGCGCAAGCCCGGCAACGGCGAGCAGCAAGGAGAAGCGCAGAACGCCACGGACGCCAAAGCGTTTGGACAGGCGCCCGGCGAGCGGCGACAAAACCATCCCGCCAATGCCTGCCGCACGGACCCACACAATTTGTTGCGCATCAAGACCATAGGCTGGCCCGCTCAAGTATGCGCCGAGAACCGTGTACATGCTCACAAAAGACAGCAACAGCACAAAGGCAATCACGTAGCCGAGCAGCAAGTTTTTGGCCCGAAAAACGTGCCTGATCTGCCGGAACGGTTCCCAGACGCTGGCGTCCGGATACAGGCGCTCGCCTTTTGGCAGGAACAACCAAATCAACAAAAACGTGATGACGTATGCGACAGCCAGTACGTCAAACAAAAATCGCCAGTCGTACAGTTGGCTGAGCCAGCCGCCAACCACCTGCCCGACAATCCCGGCCACGAGAAATCCGGTACTGATGAAGCCAATGGCAGTCACTCGTTTTTCGAGCGGAAACATTTCGACGGCGTAAGCCAGCGCGACCGGGGAAAAACTGGCGGCCGCCGCTCCCTGCAAGCCTCGCAGCACGATCAGCCAGCCAAAGCTGTCCACTGTGCCCAGCAGGAAGGAAAGCACAATCAACACAAATAGCCCGCTCAAAATCACCTGTTTTCGCCCGTATTTGTCTGACAGCGCCCCGTACACCAGGCAGCCCAGCGCAAAACCGAGCGAAAACACACTTCCTGTCGCCGCCGCTTCCGCCAGGGACACTCCGTAGTTTTCCGCAAACAGAGGCAAGAGGGGAATCGTGACATACAGGCTGGTCATGACAGCCATTCCCGCCCAGCTTAATACGGCTGTCATGAGCGCGTAGCTTTTTTGGTGGATCAATTCGGTTTTCATGAGCAAATGCCACCTCTTTTTGATTATTGTTTTCGTCAAGCGTGAATCATGGAGAGATTTTTTCAACCCAGATGGCTAGCGGAACGAATTTCCATCCAGGATGAACCTACGGAAAGAGATGTAGTTAGATAATCTAATTATTTGTCGAAAAAAATTTACCTCCCCACTCCCAGCCTGTTCTCCATCGTCCGGTTCAGCTTGACCAGCACGTTTTCCAACACATGCAGTTCCTCCGGCTCCAGCTCATGGAACAGCGAGGAGCAAACTGACCAATAGGCAGGCAACACTTTTTCTACGAGCGCGCGCCCTTCTGCCGTAATTTTCACATGCACCCGCCGACGATCTGCGGAGTTTTGCTCGCGGACGATCCAGTTTCTTTTTTCGAGCCAATCGAGCAGCGCCGTCGCTGAAGCCCGCCGAATCCCCAATCGTTCCGCAATCGCAGACGGGGTAATCAGTTCTTTTCCGTCGTGCAGCGTGAGCAAAAGCAGCAGATCAAGCTTGCTCTCTGTAATGTCGTACGGAGCCAGCTCCTGGTCCATGACATCCAGTACGTGGTCGGACAGCCACAGCATCAACAGCCCCATGTACGCAGTATGCTGGTTGGTTTCGCTGGCAGCCGTCTTCGCCAGCAAATCGGCATACGGCTTTACGCCCAGCTTTGGCAATGAGTGATCCGGCGTGTGATCTTGCTGATTTTTTTTGCGCATCAGGCACCTCAACAAAACAAATTAGATTATCTAACAATATGCTCACTATATGGGATTTCTCCGTTTTGCGCAAGTGGCTTGTGCGTCAATTTTTCCTAGCGTTTAATTCCCTTGTTGACACTTGGAATTATAACGCCTAAAGTAGTTTGTATAACAAATCCTTCCAACTGCCTGATTGCGAGAAACCGCCAGCCTGCGAATAATCGTGGCCTCACCCGTTCCGCACGCGTTGCTCGCTTCATGAAAGGGGTACGTCTTGTGATCCGGCGGCTTGCTGCGGAAGGATTGGAGCGAACATTCCAAAAACGTTGACGAGGTGGGCACATGGCAAACGATTTGATTCAGGCAATCACGCTGCTGAAAGAAAAGGAATGGGTCGATCTGACGCACACGTTCGGCCCGGAGTCGCCGCATTTTGCCGCTTTCGACTCAGCCGAATTCAAGACGCTGTTCACGCATGACGACGGCTTTTTTTCGCAGAGCTTTACTTTTGCCGGACAATACGGCACACACCTGGATGCGCCAATCCACTTTGTGCGCAACAAACGCTACCTGGACGAGCTGGAGCTGAAAGAGCTCGTCTTGCCGCTCGTCGTGATCGACAAATCAAAAGAAGCAGAAGCAAACAACGACTACGTGCTGACCGTGGAGGACATTTTGCAGTTCGAAGCCGAGCACGGCCGAATCGAGAGCGGCAGCTTCGTCGCCCTGCGCACCGATTGGAGCAAGCGCTGGCCCGATGCGGAGGCGTTCAACAACAAGGACGCCGACGGCAACAACCACGCTCCCGGCTGGGGACTGGACGCCTTGAAGTTTTTGTTTGAGGAAAGGCAGATCAAAGCGATCGGGCATGAGACGTTTGACACCGACGCCAGCGTCGACTTCCAGAAAAACGGCGCGCTATTGGGCGAGTATTACGTGCTGGCCCAGGACACCTATCAGGTCGAGCTGCTGAAAAACTTGGACAAGCTGCCTGCCAAGGGTGCCGTAATCGTCAACATTACGCCGAAGCCGGAAAAAGCCTCCGGGTTCCCTGTGCGTTCGTTTGCGATTTTGCCGTAGCCATCGTTACAAAATCCGTCTTGCACTGAAAAAGAAAGTTCCCAAGCCAACTGACCTGGGAACTTTCTTTTTTTAAGTGAAACGATCGTTGTCCACTTTCTTTATCTCTAAATAACTGCCCAGAAACCATGCCATAAAGCCGAATAAGCACCAAACCCCCGGTCATCCGCCCGGGGGTCATGCTCGTTACCCTTGCTGTCTCGTCGGCGCCAGCACAATCTCGCGAATATTGACACTCTGCGGCTGGCTGAACGCAAAGTAGATCGTCTCCGCTATCGTTCTCGGATCGAGGCCGCCTGCGATCGAGTGCTTCCAATCCGTGTAGCTCGCTTTGATCGCCTCGTCGGTCGTATGGCTCAACAACTCTGTCTCGACGACGCCAGGGGCAATCGTCATGACGCGGACGTTGTGCTTCGCCACTTCTTCGCGCACGTTTGATCGAGTGAACGGCGAATTTCGTGCCTACGTAAGCCGCATGGTCGGCAAACGTCTTTTTGCCCGCAATCGAGCTGATGTTGATAATCGTGCCCGTCTTACGCTCGATCATCGACGGCAGCACGGCCTGCATGCCGTTTAGCACGCCGATGACATTGACCGCGTACATGTCTTTCCATTCGCTGCTGTCCTGCTTGCTGATATCGCCGAGGAGCATCCGCCCCGCATTGTTGACGATCGCCTCCACCGGGCCGAACTGCGCCTCCGCTTCCGCGATCGCTTTTTCAGCGCCTGCTCGTCCGTCACGTCGACCTGCGCCTTGCGGACCGTAGCGCCCTGAAATTCCTCCAGCCGCTCCACGCGCCGCGCGAGCAAAAGCACGTTGTGTCCTTTTTCGATAAACAGAGCGGCTGTCGCTTTGCCGATGCCAGACGAAGCCCCTGTAATGACGACGAATCCCTTCTTCATCCTCGGTCCCCTCTTTCCCGATTGATTCATGGTAAAGTGAGTATATATGGAGCGCCCGCGACTCCGCCAGTAAGCACTTTGAAGTGAGCTACTAACCTGCACGTAAGAAAGGACAGCGCCATGACGAAGAAAAAGTACTTGAACGAATTTGACGCCACTTTGCAAATCATCCAGGGCAAGTGGAAAGTGATGATATTGTACGAGCTGTACGAACACGCGCCCAGGCGCTTCGGCGAGCTGCATCGCTACATCCGCGACATCTCCCACAAAACGTTGACCAACCAGTTGCGCGAGTTGGAAGAAGACGGCCTCGTGTCGAGAACCGTCTATCCCGAGGTGCCGCCCCGCGTCGAGTACGCGCTGACGGAAAAAGGACTCTCGCTCATCCCGCTGCTGGAAATGATCTGCGACTGGGGACTCGCACACGTGGACCGCGAGCAGATGGAGCGTTTGCTCTGCGAGGAAGACGAGATCGAAGAAGCAGGGTGGTAGCACGGGCCGCCTGCTACGCTGCGCCGCCCCCCCTGCGTATGCTGCAAGATTGCGCCGATAATAACGTCCCAGTCGCCTTGCGGAAGCTCATGCCCGGTTCCTTCCAGCGTCACCAGCGCGGCGCCGGGAATCGTCCGCGCCAGCGCGACACCGTGCGGATACGGAATGATCGGGTCTTCTGTGCCGTGAATGACCAGGGCAGGGACCGCGATTTCTGCCGTCCGGGCCAAATACGGTTCGCTGCCGGGAATCAGGGCGTGATTGTTGATGTTTGCCATCTTGCGGCTGCGTTTTACTTCCGCTGTCACCAGCTCATACGTCCGCTGCTCGTCAAGCGGGTGCCGGGAGCCGACGAGCACTTTCCACTTCGCGACGGAAAAGTCGATCACGTCCTGCTCCTTTTCCCAGTCTAGCTCTTCTACATTGCTGAAAAATTGCACGATCTTCTCCTCCATTGGCGGCAAATCCGGGGCGAAATTGGACGTTGCCAGCAAGCCGATCGTCCGCACTCTTTCCGGATGCCGCAAAGCGATGATCTGCGTGATGATCCCGCCCATCGACATGCCGACGATGTGCGCCCGCTCGATCTTGTAGGCATCGAGTATGTGAATCGCGTCGTCTGCCATGTCCTCGAACGTATAGCCCGGATTGCCCAGCTCAAAAGTGGTAGAGCGGCCGACATCGCGATTGTCGTAGCGAATGACAAAGCGGCCCGCGTCCGCCAGCCGCTGGCAAAATGGTTCCTCCCACCAGACGAGCGACGCCTGCGCCCCCATAATCAGCAAAATAGCCGGATCGGCCGGATTGCCGAAGCTTTCCGTGCAAAGCTCCACGCCATTTCGATTCACCATTTGTTCGGTCATTCGTTTCTCCTCCTTCAACATGCGGTCTTTTCATGAAACGACTGGACTTTTGCCAGGCCGTTTGCGCGCGGACAGTCAAGGCTGCCCGAGTGAAAACTTGGCTGCGCCAAGCCGTTGGCGCAGCCTTAGTTGCACTTATAAATCTTACAGTACAAAAAAACACAGGCTGGCTGCCTGTGCTGGTGTAATCGAAAAAGCAGAGAAAAAGAACCGCGCCAAACGCCGCAGACTTGCCGCGTTGAAGCACGCCGCGCAAAAAGCAGAGCCGCTTTTGCAGCGCGCAATGGCAAACGGCAGCGGGCGAAACCGTGAAAATGACCGTTCCATTCGCTTCCTTCTCTTCTTTTGTTTTTCAGGGCAAGCGGGGCCGTCGCTTGAAAAACTTCCCCTACCTGTCCTGCAAACCGGTTACCATGCAGGCAAACCATTTTTCGATTACCGTACGCACACGACTTAGCCTTTTTCGTGCTATTTCCAATCATTGTGCCACGAATGAAACCGAAAAATTAGTTTGCCACACGTAACCCTCCGTTCCTCTCAATTGCGTCCATCCTACCATGAGCCGCTGTGAACTGTCAATGACTGGATAATCGTCCAACACGCGCGCCCGTTGTCCCTCATGGCCTTCATGCAGACGCTACGCCGTAATTTTCCACCCGCTCGTTCTTCGCTGCAGCTCCCACAGCCGGGCGTACAGCCCGCCTTTTTCCAACAGCTCCTGGTGCCGCCCCTGTTCCACGACCTTGCCTTTTTCCAGCACGATGATGTTGTCGGCGTTCACGACCGTTTTCAGCCGATGGGCGATCATGATAACCGTCCGGCCTTTGACCAGCCGCCCGATCGCCTGCTGCATGTCGGCTTCGTTTTCCGGGTCGAGCGAGGAAGTCGCTTCGTCCAGGAGCAGCACCGGAGCGTTTTTCAAAATCGCCCGGGCGATGGAAATGCGCTGCTTTTCGCCGCCGGACAAAGTGGAGCCGCCCTCGCCGACCATCGTGTCGTAGCCGTTCGGCAACTTCATGATGAAGTCGTGGCAGCACGCTTCCTTGGCTGCGGCCTCAATCTCTTCCTGCGTCGCATCTTCCCGCCCGTAGCGAATATTGTTGCGGATCGTGTCCTGGAACAAGTACACATCCTGGAATACCATCGAAATTTTTTGCATGAGCTTCTCCGGGTCTATCTCGCGTTCATCTTTTCCGCCGAACAGCACCCGTCCCCCGACCGGATCGTAAAAGCGCGCGATCAGCCGCAGCAGCGTGCTTTTTCCGCTGCCGGACGGCCCGACGATAGCCGTCAGCGTGCCTTTTTTCATCTCGACAGACACGCCGTCCAGTACGAGCGTGCCGTCGTCATAGCCAAAGCTCACCTCTTCCAAGCGGATGTCGTGCTCCTCAGGCGCTGCCTGCTCGCCTTGCATGATCGGCTCGGCCAGCAGATTGACGATGCGCTCTCCCGCCATCGCATCGTACTTGAACGCAGGCAGGCGCATGATCGCGACAGACAGCGGGTCGAAAATGCGCGCCCCGACCAACAGGAACATTGCGAACAGCGGAACCGTCAACTCGCCGCCGAGCACGAGATAGACGCCGACAATCGTCAACAGCGATACGCCCATCTGCATGAATGCCATGGCAACGAGGAAAAACGGGCCGAGCACTCCCTCCAGCCTGATGCTCTCTTGCATGTAGCGGTAAAACGACTGCTTCAGCCTTTGGAAGTTGTCGATGCGCAAATTGTACGCCTTGATGACCTTCATGCCGTACAAATATTCTTGCAGGCAGTTCGCGAGGGCGACTTTGGCCCGGGAATGGCTCGTGCCGAGCCTGCGTTCCAGTCGGGAGACGCCCCACAAAATGAGGATCGTGACCGGGAATCCGGCCAGCATCGCCACGGCCATGCGCCAGTCCCAGAACAGCAGGCCGAAAAACGCGAGAAACGGGATCAGCACACCGCTAATCAACTGCGGCAAAATCGACGTTCCGGCATTTTCAATCTGGGTAAAATCGTTCATGATCGCATGACCCAGCTCGCCTGCGTCCTTGCGCATGAGAAAGCCAAGCGGCAGCTTGCGCAAGTGCTCGGCCAGATTCGTCCGGCCCTCGACAGACGCTTCGTACGCGCCGCGATAGATCGCGCGATACGCTTTTCGCTCACAGTAGAACACGACGATCAGAAATACGGCCATGCCTCCCCACGCCAGCCATAAGCTTTGCGTATCGAGCGCAGCCTGCTCTTTGGCATAGTAGGCGTAAACGAGGCTCACGGCCCAGGCCAGACAGCCAAACGGCAGCATGTTGGCGAGATTCGCCAGCACGGCCCAAAGGATCGGCTTCCACATTTTCCCGGGGTTGCCGGCCGTAATGTCGTACAGCAGCTTGCGCATCAGCCGTACACCTCCTTCTCCTGCCTGAGATCAATCGTCCAGTCAGCCGAGCTCGTATAGGCAGCCCACATGTTTTTGTACAATCCGCCGCGGGCGAGCAGCTCGCGATGCGTGCCGCTGTCCTCGATTTTGCCGTTTTTCAGCACGATGATCTGATCGGCTTCGCAAATCGTCGTCAGCCGATGGGCGATAATCAACACCGTCTTGCCGCGGATCAGCTCTCCCAAGGCAAGCTGCATCTCGTATTCGTTTTCCGGGTCGGCGTACGCTGTCGCCTCGTCGAGAATCAAAATCGGCGCGTTTTTCAAAATCGCGCGAGCAACCGACACCCGCTGCTGCTCCCCGCCCGACAGGTGCACGCCGCCCTCGCCGATCAGCGTATCGTAGCCATGCGGCAACCGCTCAATGAACCCGTGACATTGCGCCGCCTTCGCCGCAGCGTACACTTCCTCTCTCGTCGCACTCGGCCGACCGGACAAAATGTTGTTGTAAAGCGTGTCCGTAAACAGGAAGCTGTCCTGAAAAACAAAGGACATGGCGTCCATCAGCTCCGCCGTCTTCATCTCGCGGATGTCTACGCCGCCGATGAAAATCGTCCCTTTTTGCACGTCCCAGAAGCGTGGAATCAACTGCGCAACGGTCGATTTGCCCGAGCCTGACGGACCGACGAGCGCCGTAATTTTTCCCTGTGCCGCGACAAAGCTGATTCCCTGCAGCACCTCGTTGCCGCCCTCGCCCTCGTACGAAAAGGAGACGTCGCGAAACTCGATGTCATAGCCCGTCGGCTTCGCACCGTGCTCCGGCTCCGGGATCGCTTTTTCTTGCAGCATCTCGTCAATGCGTTTTACGCCCTCGGCAATCGTCGTCATCGCCGAGGCGAAGTTGTTCAGCTTGAAAATCGGCGTGGATATCCCCGGAGCGAGCACGAGAAACAGCATCAGCGTAGCAGCAAAAGCGACGTGATCCGGGTCCTGGCTGATGAAAAACAGGCCGACCGGAAAGAAAAACGTCGCCAGCGAGAGCATGACTACCTTGAAGGACACGTAGCCCAGCTCGAAATTGTCCGTGTAGCGCAGGCTGAAATCGCGGTAATGCAGCATGTCCTGGTAAAACTTGCGGAACGAATGCACCGTCTGGCCGAAAATTTTGATCGCCGGCATCCCGCGCACGTATTGCACCGAGGACGTGCTGATCGCCTCCAGCGCGTCAAAGTATTCCTTCAGCCCCGCCTTCGCCTTTTTCCCAGCCATCATCGAATATTGGGCGGCGAAGCCGAGCACCATCGGGATGATGCAGGCCAGCGCCAGCCATACATCGAGCGAAAACATCGCGACCACGATGACGACGAGCATCACCGCCGTATTAATCAGGTCAGGCAACTGGTGGGCGATGAACAGCTCGATTCGCTCCACGTCCAGGTCCACGACTTTTTTGATTTTGCCTGTGGCATTTTTGTTGAAGTAGCCGAGCGGTAGCGCACCGATATGGTCGGCCAACCGCACCCGGATGCCGTACAAAATGCGAAAGGCGGCAATGTGCGAGCACATCCCGCCGACGTACATAAACAAATAGCCGAGCAAAAGCCCTGCCACGCCCCGGACGGCCCAGGCAATGACATAGCTCGCATCGACGGCCGAAATGTCTGCGGCATGCCGCAAAAGCTCAGCCAGGACGTAGTAAATCGACAAGTACGGGACGAGCAGCAAAAAGACGCTTACGGTAGACAAAACTGCCGAGCAGACCATCAGCGTCTTTTTTTCACCTGCCAGCTCCAGCAGTCGAGCCATTCCTGTTTTTGGCTTACGTTTCAACGGTTCTCACTCCTTGTTCCGTGAAAATCGTCTCCACATCGTGCGTTGCTTTCAATTCCACAATCTGATCGCTGGCCAGCCCGGACAAAATCTGGTCGTGCGTGACGATGACTACCGTTTTGCCAGCCTGGGCGAGCTTTTTCACCCACGCTGCCACCTTGAGGACGCCATCCCCATCGAGTCCGCTCGTCGGTTCGTCGAGAATGATCCACTCTGCGTCCGAGCAGTAGGCGGCCGCCATCGTGACCCGCTGCTTTTCTCCGCCCGACAAGGACGCCGGATGCCTGTCGCGCAAATTTTCGATGCCAAACGCCTCCATCGCCGCATAGGCGCGCTGGCGCAGCTCCTCGTCCAGCCGTCTGCCCATCACGATCTCGTTGCCCACGCTGTCGGCGTAGAGCTGATAGTCTGCGTCCTGCATGACCAGGTAGCTCGCTGCGCGCCTTTTGCTCGCAAAATAGCGGGCGGAGCCGTAGTGGACCGTGCCCTTTTGCTCGCGCAGCAGCCCGCACAAAATTTTGCTCAACGTCGTCTTTCCGGCCCCGTTTTCTCCCGTTAGCGCCGTGACAGTTCCTTTTGGCAGCGTAATGTCGACCTCCGAGACTCCGTCGCCTTTTCTGCGGTAAAAATACGAAAGCCCTCGCCCTTCCAGCGCGATTTCGGACGGTGTGGCCTTCTTCGCCTGATCCTCCGCCTTGCTGGCACAAGCCATGTCCGGGTGGCGCAGCCCGTACGGCCGCACCGCTTCCATCGGCAGTTCGGCAAACTCATCCCTCGTCCACGTCTGCGCGATTTTGCCGTTTTCCATGCACACATACCGATCCGCTACAGGCAAAAACGGCGTCAGCCGATGCTCGCAAATGAGCAGAGTCGTGCCGTTTTGCTTGAGCCTTCCCAAAATTTCGATCAGATTTCGCGTCGAGGACTGGTCCAGATTGGCCGTAGGCTCGTCTAGCAGCAGCAGCGGCGGGGCCAGGACCGATGCAGCCGCAATCGCTACGCGCTGCTTTTGGCCGCTGGACAGCCTGTGCAGCGAACGGTCGAGCAGATGGTACACACCGAGCTGCTTCGCTACTTTGTCGATCCGCTCCCTGATTTCTTGCGGGTCCATCCCGATGTTTTCCGCTGAAAACGCCAGTTCGTCGCGGACGTTTTCCATAAAAAACTGGCTTCGGGGGTCCTGGAACACGACGCCCATCAGCCGCGTTCTCTCCTGCGGCAAAAGCTCCGCGGGACTTTTCCCGCCCACGCGGACCGTGCCGCTGAGCTTGCCTGCGTAAAAGCCGGGGGCGAGGCCGTTGACCAGCCGCATCATCGTGCTTTTGCCGCTGCCCGAACGCCCGCACAGCACGACACACTGCCCGGCTTTTACCGACAGGTTGATCTGGTTGACCCCCGTCTCACTGCCGGGAGTCCCGTCTTCGCTCTCATAATGGAAGGTGACATCTGTCAGCTCGATCATGCCATCATCCCTCCCGCTCCGTAAATAGCTGTCGCCGCTATAATGTAGATGACCAGCGCCACTGCGTCCGCTGTCCGGAAATGAAACGCATGGATCGACGTCCTCGCGCAGTCGCTCTCGATCCCGCGCAGCTCGGCCGACGAAGCCAGCTCGGCGGAGAGCTTCAGGCAGCGCACGACCAGCGGCATGAAATAGCATTCGTAAGCCATGGCCGGATGGAGCAGCGTGCTGTACCAGTGCGGAAAAATCCCCCTCGCGCGAATGCCGTCGCGAATCGCCTTCATCTCCAACAGCACCACCGGGAAAAAGCGGATCAGAATGCAAATCATCACGGTAATCGGCCGCGGCACTGACATCCGCTCCAGGACGCACATGATGCTGCCGGGGGGCGAGTACATCAGCGTCGCCCCGATCATGACCAGCGGCATCATTCTGGCAAACGAATAAAAAACAAGCTTCATCGTCCCGAGCGTCTCCGGCATGGCAAAAGAAACAGCCAGAGACAGGACATAAACGAGAATAAAGGGAAGTACCTTTCTGGACAGCCGATTTAAGACCAAGTACACTACACTTAAAGCCACCATCATATGTACCTGCAGGTCGTCCTTGATGAGGATCGTCAGGATGCTCGCCAGAAGAAGCACCAGCAGGTGTGTCTTTGGACCTGGCTGCCTCATGCCAGCTTGGCCTTTTTCACATGTTTTCTGAACAGCATGTTCCCGATCATGACACCGACAAGGCCGCCCGCTGCCGAAATCAGGCACATGGTGATCGCCATGCTCGGAGTCCCGTAGTAGTAGAGCATTTCATCCAGCGCCACTTTGGAGTAGCTTTTGGACAGAGTCGCAATGTACTCGTCGCGGAAGAAAATGAGCGGAACCATCCCGCACAGCGAGTAGCCTACATAGAACAAGGCGTAGGCGATGGCGTTGCGCACAGGGTTTTTATAGCCTTCCTGGCCCCACAGAACCAGTTCGCAAATGATCCCCATGACGCCGAGCACCAGCAGGAAATACGCATAGCCATAAGCGACAAAATACAGGCCCGTAATGATAGCGGATAAGAACAGTACGCCTCTTTTGTTGATTTTATTCGCCATGACCACATAGAGCGGTCCGTTGAGCAGAGCGGTGATCCCGCCGACAATCAGGTAAGAGGCGAAGGTAAAAATCGGGCAGAACGTAATGATGATGAGCATGACGACATTGAAGATGGCGAGTGTGATGAAATCCCGCAACGTCCATCTGTTTTGCAGGGGTGAGACTTGAGCTTCCATGATCGTTCCTCCTTATGTCCTATTGCAAAAATGTAGAGAACTGTAAATGAGATCAATTTTCATTTGCAGTGACTTGGTTCCATTTTATTTTTATCCAACTTGGAGGGTCAATGAGCTGGGCGCAGGTGCGTCTTTTCGTGGTATGTTTTCGTCCGATCACGGTATTTGGAGGTGAAAGCAAATGAAGGACATCGTGACCGAAATGCATGTGCCTTGCTTGATGCAATGCGGTTTTTACCAGGATGACAGCCAGGTGCCCTACAGTCAGGCAGGGACGTGCTTTTCCGTCTCGCCCGAAAAAGGCTCCGGTCACTACTGGACGTACTCCCGGGAGAACCTGTTTGCCATCTCGATTCTCGACTTCGTTTTTTATGAGGATTTGTTCCTGGAATTTCAGCAGCCGAAGTATTTGAGCCTGAACTACTACGACTCTGTCTCGGGCGAAGAGCTGCACCCGTACAAGCGCCTGTCCTCCGGCTGCATCCGCGTGCATTTTGGCTGCAACAACGTGTATCGGGCGCGCTACCATAAAAATATCCCGATCCGTTCGACGGGGATCGAGATTACGCCGGAGTATTACGAAGATTATTTGAAAACAAAATACCCGGATGAGTACACGGACCCGCGCTCGTCTTTTCTCAGCGTGGACGGACTGACGAATTTTCCCGAGCTCGTCTTTCTGTTCCGACAGATCAGACAGTTTCGCGGCACCGGCATCGCGGCCAAGCTGTACTACGAGGGCAAGGTGGCGGAGGCAGTCTCGCTGATCGTCGAAAAAGCCCAGCAGCAAAAAAAGACGTATCCGAGCAAATACGTGTCCAAAGCGGATTTGGACAGTCTGCAGGCTGTGACCGCCTATATCGACGACCACTTTGCCGAGGACATCCACCTGGAGTCGCTCGCCCGGATCGCCTGCATGGGGACGACCAAGCTCAAGAGCACGTTCAAGCTCGTTTACAAATGCACGATCACGGAATATATCCAGAACAAGCGGATGAGCCGGGCGGAGCAGTTGCTCAGCAGCACGGACATGCCGATCAACCAGATTGCGCAGCTCGTGGGCTACCACAACTCCAGCCGTTTCTCCGAGCTGTTTCGCAAAATTACCGGGATGCTGCCGAACGAGTACCGGAGATACTGCGCTACGCTCTTGTAGGTCAGACGGTCGGGGGAAGCTGGTCAGAAGCTGGTCAAGCGTGTTGACGGCGTTTGCGGTCCCGCCTGAACGCTGTGCCTGGTCTTTTTTGCGCGGTGCTGCTGCATGGCGCAAGTCGAAGCGTTTGCGCTCCGCTGACGTCCATAAAGCCGGGCTTTCCCTGCCGCATGCCGATCCGCTAGGTACAAAAAAAGCTGTAGCCGCTCACACGTACGGCTACAGCTTCTTCGTTTAATTCAGGCGATGCACGATCTCGTACCGGTTGCCGCACGGGTCCTGGAAATAGACTGCGTAGTAGGTGGGGCTGATGGGAAAAAACTGCGGCCCGCTGTGAATGGTCCCCCCGGACTGCTCCACGAGCGCGGCCATCCGGTCTACCTCGTCCCGGTCGCTCGCCCAGAAGCCGATCAGATTGCCGTTCGGACGTGCTCCGGGTCTTCGGTGATCGCAAAGTACGGCACACTCGGCAGCTCGCCTTCCGCTGCAAACACGCGCCGGTTCACACTGTGAAACGTGCGCGTAAACCCGAGCGCAGGCAGCAGCTTTTCGTAAAAGGGCAACGATTTTTCCTAACTTTTCACTCGCAAATCCATATGGCTGAACTTGTTCATTGGACACTGCTCCCCTCGTTTTCCTCCGCGCTCAGGCAAGCTTTTTCCTTCAGTTTTTCCAGCGCTTCCTCCCACTGCTGCTTCATCTGTTCGCGCGCCGCTGCGTCCGGGAGGTTTTCCTGGTGAAAGCTGATCGTCGTTTTCCCGTTTTTGGCGGCTAACAAGCGGATTTGCAAAGTCGACGGCTTTTCCCACTCCGGCTTGTTCCACCTCAGGCGAAGCTGCTGAAACGGCTTGACGACCTTGAACTCCCCGGAAATCCCTTCTGCACAAGCAAAAGCTTCTCCCACCTGAAAGGCAGGCGGCGGCAATTCGCCCAGCCACAGCTTCAAGCCCTCTTGTGACGTCAAAAAAGTCCAGGCCCCTTCGCTCGATATCGGCAGCGTTCTGCGCACGCCGATCTGGAACCCGGTCGCGGCGGTTTGTCCAACCATTTTCGGTAATGCCAAAGACGGTTTGCTGTTCACTTTCCCACCTCACCATTTGCGTACATTTGTTAGCGCTAACTGCCAGCATGCTTGCAAAAAAATTACGGAGTCAACGCCTTGACGAACAAGTCGATGCTCGATTCCATGAACCGCTGCCTCGTGACGTTTGTGATCGTCTCTGCCCCGTACAAATGCGTCATGAACGCCCCGTAGTTCATCCACATGAAGGTGATCGCCTGCGCTTCGGCATCTGTGGCGACCAGCTTGTTTTTCTCCTGCATGAGTTGAAAATATTGCGTCAAAAGCTCCAGCAGCTTGCGCGGATGCTTTTGCGCCTTTTCGCGGATGGCCAAGAGATCGTCATCTTTGAGCACGATGAGAAACAGCTTGCGATTGCGCTCCATGATCTCGTGGTACATCCGGCTCATCATCAAGAGATCAGCCCGCAGCTCCCAGACGATCTGTTCCGCGAAAATCCGCTCCATCTCCACGGAGTAATGGTAGCGCTCCACTGCCTGGTCGAGCAGATTTTGCTTGCTGCCAAAATGGCGAAACAGCGTCATTTCGCTAACCTGGGCAGCGGCGGCGATTTCTTTTGTCGATACGCCTTTGTAGCCTTTTGCCGCCATTAACTCGATGGCTGCTGTCATCAGCTTTTCTTTGGTGTCCGTAGCCATTTGTCCCTTCACTTCGTCCTCCCGTCATCGTGGAATTTCGCTTTTGTTTAGTTAGTACTCACTAACGTACGTAACCATAGCTTATTTCTTTTTTTTGGAAATGTCAATAGCGATACGGCAAAAACCCTGGCTGACCAATCCTGGGCTTTTGTCTAACAATGCAAAGATGCTTCTCCACTACTGCCTACTGCCGCAGCGAAAACAGCTTCCGCACCCGTTCGTCCCACAGCCAAAGCCCGCCCCAGGCGAGAATCGCCAGGTAGAGGGCAAACAGCGTGTGCGTGAACAGGGGCGCATCCATGCGAATCTGTGTCGCGATCACGCCGCCAAAATACCCTGTCAACAGCACAGCGCCCCAAAAAGCCGTTCGCGGCAGCGCATACAACACCGTAGAGACGAGCGCGAGAATGCCCAGCAGGGCGATATGGTGCTCGGCATAGCCAAGCTCCAGCGTGCCTGTTATTACCGGCTCGGGCTGGATGAGTTTGAAGATACCGTCAAACAGCATGAAGAGAATGACAAGCCCGCTCATGATCCGGGCTACCCAGAGGCGGGTTTTGGAAATGTTTTGCGCCACCATCCGTTCCACCTTTCTTCCTGAAAAAATTACGATTGCGCTTTGCTGCCTTTTTACGAAGCCTATGTCCCCTGTTGCTATCATCAACAAAGAAAAGGGTAACACAAACCGATTCGCGACATTTCTCATGAATTGCTCTGTTGGCAGCCGGGTTTCTCCAGGCAAAAAGAAACAGCCCGCGCAAATAGACAGATGTCCATTGCGCGGACTGCGGACTGCAGAAGCGGCTTGCTTTTCCACCATTATTTCATGCGCTGAATGTCGTAGCCTTTTTGTTTCAACTGGTCGAGAACCATTCCTTTCATCGCGTAATGGGCAGAGCCGATCACGACAAAAGAGGTGTGTTCTCCTTCCTGCTCCAGGAGCTGTACCAGCTTGCTCGCCATGTTGCGGTCCCGTTCCCCGAGCAGGCGCTGGTTCACTTCGCCAGCCCCGAACTGCCCGTAGGTTGTCAAGGTGTTGGTCAGCCCTTCCAGATCGCCTTCCACCCAGTCGCGCTGCATGTCTTGCAAAATTTTTCCCTGGTCGGCCAGTTGCTCGCCAGAGAGGATGCTGTCCAGCATAGTGTTCAATTCTTTTTCCTGCTGCTCGGCAGGCACGCCAGAGAGCAAGTCCGCCTGCAGCTTGATGCCTTCCAACTCGTGGATCGGCTTGTCGGCAAGCAGCGCTTTCGTCAGGAAGTAGCGGTCAATGCCCGTAATCAGGCCAACCTCGCCTTCCGCCGGATCGGAGAAGTAGCCGAATGTCGGCAGCGACAGCGTAACGGCAAACGGCTTCAGCGTATCAAAGGCGTTTTCCGGCAGCCCCAGGCTTGCCAGCACCTTTTGCAGCTTGCTGTACGTCTCGGCGGATACGTGGTCCTTTAATGTCGTACCGTCGCTGTACATCATTTTTTCGGTCATGTAGTCCATGTCGCCGCCGACGATGTCTGCCTCGACCCACAGGTCGTCAGAAGCTTCGAAGGCGTCGCGGATGCTTTTTTTCATCGGGTACATGTCCGTAATCCCGAGGTGGACGGAGCCGAGCAAGTACAGCGTGTTTTTGCCGTTCGTCACCTTCCACATCAGACCTGCGGCACCGCTGCCCGCTGTATCGTAGGCGAACTCGACGACCCGGCTTGCGAGCACCACTGCCTGTTCAACCGTCGCAGGCTGCTGCAGGGCCAGACCCGCATTACCCGTTCCTTTCACCAGCCCTTTTTTCTGCAAGTACGCCAAAGAGTCTTGCCCCGTCATTTCGAATGCGGCCGGCAGCTCGTAATTCGCCAAAAGCTTGTACAGAGAGGTCATGACCGTTTCGCGCGTGATGACTTTCTCTTGAGGAACCGACACAGCCGCTGCTTTTTTCTGCAAGCCAAGCGCATCGAGCTTTTTCTCCGTAGCCTTCATCAGTTCGGCAAACCGATCAGCAGAGATCGGCTGCAGAAATGCTTCGTCCTGGTACCACTGCAACGGGAAAATCCCGTATTTCTCGCCTTCGTTCAAGGTCGTCACAGCCCATGGGCTGACGCTGGGAACTGACGCTGGCGTCTTAGCATGAACCGGGTAGACTTGCCCCAATAAAATGGACAGGCTGAATACCCCTGCTCCCGCCCACCGGAAAAACTTGCTCCATCGCTTGTTTTTGTTCATAAAAAGAACTCCTCTCATGCTGTCAAGCAGACTCGCTCGTTATTTTCTATCAATGGTAGATTATACCACAGCAAAAAAATGCAAGTAACCCAAATGCTAGATTTGATTGGCTCATTTTGCGTTCATCCGCTCGACTCGTCCGGCTTTATGCCGCTTTCCTCCCGGCGCTTATCTGTTATAGTAAAAAAATAACAACATCATTTAAGGAGGGATACGATGGAGTACGTCCGTGACTACGCCATGTACGCCGCAGTCTTTGGGCTGTTCAGCTTCTCCTGGTTCGGCTGGGCGCAGGAAAAGCCCCGACCGGGCTGGCGCAACTATCTCGGCATGGCTGCAGGCGCCGCGCTGCTCGTCTGCCTCGTGGGCGTCTACCTGAGTGTAACCAATTGGCATGCCCCTTCCGCGCTGTCTGACCGGACTGCTTTTCAACGTTACTTGCTCCTCGTGTCTGTCGAATTTGCCCTTGCTCTGGCGGGAGCGCTTGTGCTCTTGAAAAAGCGGCGCAAGGACGAGATTGCCCCGTGGATTGCCTTGATCGTCGGCCTCCATTTTTTCGGGCTGAAAAATGTGTTTGCGGATGCGGGTTTATCCGTTTTGGCCGTGCTGCTGATTGTCGTCGCCCTTGTTTCCCGTCCGATCGCGCGCAAGCTGCAAGTGGCGAGCAGCGCGATTACCGGCATTGGCGTGGGGACGGCATTGTTTGCCTTTGCCATTTTGGGGCTGATCCGGTTTATGTCGGTGTAGCCGGTAGCTGGCCTTGAACAGCCCTATTTTTCCGAATCGTCTGACCACACTTTAAAAAGAAAGCCAGCGCGCTCTGGTTTGTCCGTTTTCATGCCCATTCCCCCTCGTTATGACTCGGCAAAATCGTTTTGCCACGAGTATGCTAAGCAAAAGGCATCTCGAATCATGTCAGCTTTCGATAGAGCCATCACTTTTTTTCGATAAAAGGAGCCAAAACACATGGATATAGATACCATCCGGGCTTTTGTCACGGTCGCCGAGCTGAAGAGTCTGTCTGCCGCCGCCTTTCGCATGAACCATCTGCAATCCAACATGACAGCGAAAATCAAAAAGATCGAAACGCATTACGAAAAGCAGTTGTTCATCCGCAGCTCCAAAGGAATGGAGCTGACCCATGAGGGAGAGAGGCTGTATGCGCACTATAAAAAGTTGCTGACCCTCTGGGAAGAAGCCGAACAGGAGATGCAGCAGCAAGACCCCAAGCTGCGGCTTGGCACGATGCAATCGGTCATCGGCTCGGAGCTTACGGCGGCGTTCACGGACCTGTACGATAAATATCCGCGGCTGTCCGTCACCTTGAAGACCGGCACCACCGAGGAAATGGAAAAAGCGCTGATGTCTGGCAGCATCGACCTCGCCTATACGATCGGCACATCCAGCAAGACGGAGCAGCTCCACTTCAAAAAAATCGGGACAGAAGAGCTTGTATTGATCGGCAAAAAAGCAAAGTCGGGCGTTTCGCTCCAGCATTTTCTGCAAGGCGAAACAATGCTCGTTTCCTCCAAGGAATGTCTGTGTACGGCGATTTTGCTGCAGCTTTACTCCGACCTTGGTTTGCCAGCAGCCCCCTTGACGGAAGTAGCCGTGCTGGAGACACTGTTTCAGTTTGCCGCTTTGGGCATGGGGATCGCCCTTTTATCCAAACGGATCGTCAGGCAGTTTGGGCTGACAGACTTTGTGGAGCTGCCCGCAGAGCATCGGTATGTGGATAAATATGTGGTCACGCGGCAAGGCTATCAGCTCTCGCCGCTGGAAAGGCAATTTATCGAAGCGAGTCATTTCCTGTAGCCGTGCGCTTTCCGGGCACGGCTCTTTTTTTATCTGTTTCTGGCCTGGACAAGCGGTACAATAGAGGGAAACTACTTCACTTGCTGGAGGGGAAAAGCCTTGAGCTACACAAGTCCGAATTGGCACACGTCCGCACTGGTTACGATTGACACGCAAAACGATTTTACTCTGCCAAAACGCCCCGGCGGAAATTCCGGGCACTGCACAGGTGCTGCCGCATATACACAAGGCGCTGGAGGCTTACCGCGCGAGTCGTTTTCCGATTATTCACGTAATTCACCCATGCAAAGAAGACGGCTCCAACGCCGACCTGTGTCGCCGGGAAGCGATTGAAAACGGCGCGAAAATAGCCGCGCCAAATAGCGAAGGCGCAGAGCTGGTCCGCGGGCTTCGTCCTTCTGCCTACACCGCCCTCGACTCCGCTGCGCTGCTTGCCGGACGATTCCAGGCGGTGGGCGAGCAGGAATGGGTCATGTACAAGCCGCGCTGGGGCGCTTTTTATCAGACGGGGCTGGAGCTGTTTCTGCGGGAGCGCGGTATCGACACGCTCGTGTTTGCTGGCTGCAATTTTCCCAACTGTCCGCGAACTTCCATTTTGCGCCAGGTAGCCTGCTTTTCCGTCATTTACTCAACAAAAAACCAGGCGGCCCCGAATGGAGCGCCTGGTTTTTGCCTTTTTCCGCCTGCAATCCCGCTTTTGCCTAGCGATTGCGGCTTCGGTAGAGCAAATAGAGGAAAAAAGGGGCGCCTACGCCCGCTGTAAAGACGCCTGCCGGAACGTCGAGCGGTTGAAAGGCGAGCCGGGCAACCGTATCCGCAGTCAGCAGGAGCAGGCTGCCGATCAGGGCCGCCACGGGAATGGCGCGGCCGTGGGACGGGCCGACAAGCTTTCGGGCGATATGCGGGCCGATCAGCCCGATAAAGCCGACGGCGCCCGCGACTGCAACTGCCGCCCCTGCCAAGGCGACGCTGATAAACAGCAGAATGCAGCGGTGAAGCTGCACGCGCGCACCAAGCCCTGTCGCCAGCTCGTCCCCCAGCTCCTGGACGTCGAGGATGCGGGCGTACAAAAGCGCCAAAGGAATGAACACGATCACCCAGGGCAGCATGGCGTACACGTTTTCCCACGACGCGCCGTATATGCTGCCCGTCATCCAGATGTACGCCTTGCTGGCCGCCGTAATCGGACTGAGGACGATCATCAGCATGGTCAACGCGCTGGTGACGGCAGCTACCCCGATTCCGACCAAAATCAGCCTCGTGGACGTCACCCCTTTTTTCCAGGCCAAAAAGTAAATCAACAGCGAAACGAGCGCCGCCCCGCAAAAAGCCGCCAGCGGAAGCCATCGCACGCTGACCGTTCCCGCCGTATAGGTGATGAACGCGACTGCGGCAAAAGCAGCTCCCCCCGTCACCCCGATCACATCGGGCGAAGCGAGCGGATTGCGGGCCACGCCCTGCAAAATCGCCCCCGAGACGCTCAGCGCCGCGCCGACGAGCACGGCGAGCAGAACGCGCGGCAGCCGGAGCTTGCCGATGACCAGGGTCTGCTCCGGTGTACCGTAGCCAAACAGCGTGCGCACGACGTCCGACAGCGGAATCCATTTGCTGCCCGACTGCACGCTGACGACCATCCCGACGACGGTGCACAGCAGCAATCCCGCAAGAAGCAGCATCGTCTTCTGCGGCAGTAGCCGCGCAAAGCGTCCGGTCCAGCTTCGGATCGAAAATAGCCGATTCATTGCGATGCTCCTTTCGCGCGGTACTCTTTACGGGCCGTATAGACAAAGAAAGGCGCACCGACCAGCGCCGTCATGACCCCGAGCGGCATCTCGGCGGGCATAATCAAAAAGCGGGCTGCAATATCTGCACTCACCAGCAGGATGGCGCCCAAAACCGCGCTGTACGGAATGACCCAGCGATAGTCGATGCCGACCAGAAAGCGGGCGATGTGCGGAATCACCAGCCCGACAAAGCCGATCGAGCCTGCGACCGCGACCGAGCTGCCCGCAAGCAGGATCACGGTGAGCGCAATCAGCAGCTTGACGAGGCCCGTTTTTTGTCCCAAGCCTTTGGCAACCTCTTCGCCTGTCGCCAAAATGTTGACAGACCGGGCCAGCCATAGCGCCGCTACTCCGGCGAACAGCATGTAGGGCAACACCGGAAGCAAGCTGTCCAGCTCTTTGCCGGACACAGAGCCTGCCAGCCAAAACAGCACATTTTGCAGCCCGGACTCGTCCAGGACGAGCATTCCTTGTGTAAACGAAGCAAACAGCGCGGACATGGCCGAGCCTGCCAGCACGATTTTCAGCGGCGTCATGCCCCCTCGGCCCATCGAGCCGAGGAAGTACACGGTGAAAGCAGCTACGCCCGCTCCCGCAAAAGCGATCCAGACCAGTTGGTTCAGCGAGGAAATCGGCAGGACAGCCAATGCCGCCACCACAAAAAAGACAGCCCCGGAATTGATGCCGAAAATGCTGGGCGACGCCATCGGGTTTCGGGTCAACGCCTGCATGAGAGCGCCTGCCACAGCCAGGTTTGCTCCGATCACCGCAGCAAAAACGGCGCGCGGAAGCCTGGTCGTCATCACGATGACATGCTCCTTGAGCGAGGCGTCATAATCGCGAAACGATTCGATGACGGTCAGAAAGCGAATCGGCGTGCTGCCAAGGGCGATGCTTGCCGCAAACAATCCCCCGAGGACAATGAGGCAGCCGATCAAGCCGAGCGCCTTGTAAACAGACTGATGCAAGTATGAGCGCACAACAATCCTCCCTCGCTTTTTCGCGAAGCGATCGACAAGAAAACTGCTGACGCTGCTTGCGGTCAACAGTTTCCTCTCGCGTCCTTATTTCAACTCGTAAAATTCGTACAAGTCTTCGAGCATGCCCAATGCCGCCAACGGGCCGGAGCCGTTGTTCCAGATCGCCGAATCGACCTCGAATACGCGATTGTTTTTCACCGCCCGCAGATTTTTCCAGAGCGGGTGCTCCGTCCACTCTTTGCGCAAATCCAGTCGTCCGTCATCCCGGGTCGTGCTCGTCTGGTCGAAAATGATATCCGCGTCCATTTGCGCAATGTTTTCCTTGGAGGTCAGCTTCACTCCCCACTCTTCGCCTTTCTGGTTCGTCGGCCGCGCTACGCCCAGCTCGTCCAGAACGAGAGCGGAAAAGCCTGTGTACACGATGCGGGCGTGGTCCGGGCGGAAGTCGACAATCCCGACCTGCAGATTGAGCTTGTCGCCCATTTTTTCCTTGAACGCCGCTACCTTTTGCGCCCATTCCTCTAAAAACTTGGCCTCTTCCGCTTTTTTGTTCAGCGCTTCTGCACTCAGGCTCAAGGTGTCTTTCCAAATATGCACCTCTTCGGTCATCACCGTCGGCGCAATCGCGGACAGTTGCTCGTAAATTTTTTCGTGACGGGTCTTGGAGGCAATGATGAGATCCGGGTGGAGAGCCACAATCTCTTCCAGGTTCGGCTGGTTTTCCGAGCCCAGGTTGGTCACGCCGTCCATCTTGTCTCGAATGTAGTTGTACCACGGCTGCTCAATCCACGACTCTACTGCGCCTACCGGCTTGACGCCAAGCAGCAGGGCGGCATCGGTAGCGCCCTGGAACAGCGTCACGACTTTGGTCGGCGTGCCTTTTACTTCTGTTTTTCCCATCGCGTGGGAAACGACCCGGACGTCCTGTTGTCCCGCGTCTTTAGCTGGTTCGGCCGCTGCTTGCGGCTGGCTTTGCGCCGGTTGTGTCTCCGTCGTCCCCGCTGTTGCCGTTCCTTGCCCGCTCGCTCCGCAGCCTGCGAGCACGAAGGCAACGAGAAGCACGGCGCTGAAAATGAACGACCATTTTTTATCGATCAACACTGCTGTTTCCCCCTTTTGTTTTTCCGACGATTTCCTTGTCAATAGAAAGCTCACTGGCGCTTTTCTGCGCTTTCGTGCAGCGGACCGATATGCGGAAGCACCATGAATTTCATCCATAGCTGGTTTAGGAGCAGCAAAACGGCCGAGCCGACAAAAATCAGCGGCAAGCCGAAACCGCTCGCAATCGCTCCCATGGCAAACGTCCCCGCCATGCCGCCCAAAAAGACGGCACAATTGTGGTAGCTGTACGTCCTGCTCTCCATTCCTTTTGGCGCGTACTGCCGCAGGAGAACGTGCAGAGAGGGCATCATCCCGCCCAGGCATGCTCCCGTGCAAAAGCGCAGGGCGATGAATTGCCATAATTGTTGGACAAAGGCTTGCGGCACCAAAAAAACGATCGAACCGAACACGGCGAGGTTGAAAATCCGGTGGGAGCCGAACTTGTCGCCCCACTTTCCGAGTTGGGGAGCCGCGAGCATATTGGCAAGGCCCATGACCGCCGTCGTCACGCCCGCCATGATAACTACGTTGTCCTGATCGGGAAGCAACTGTTGGACGTACAGCGGGATGAGCGGCAACGTACCGACCATCGCTGCCCTGGCGATTGCGGCAGAGACGAACAGCGCGCCGAGCGGCTTTTTGCCCGCGATGTGCCGCAAATCGGCGAGAAAGTTCGTTTTCTCCACAAGCCGCTGCTCGTTTGCCACACGCTCTTGCACCCAAAAAACGATCATAATGGCGGCAAGCAAAATGCACAGACCTGTGTAGCAAAAGACGGCGCTAAAGCCGAAGCGGACAGCGAGCAGACTGCCCAAAAGCGGGCCGCAGATCGTTCCCCCGACCGCGCTGGCGTGCAGGATGCCGAGCGCATAGCCGCTGCGCTCCTGCGGCGTATTCGTTGCGGTAAAAGCGACAGCAGCCGGGCTGAAACCTGCCATCATCCCGTTTGCCAGCCGCAAAACGAGCAACTGCACAGGACTGGTGACAAATCCCATCAGCGTAATCGTGACCGCGAGACCGAAGCCGGAGCGAACGATCATCAGCTTCCGGCCGTGCCGATCCGCCAGCTTGCCCCACAGCGGCGAAAACAAAAACGCCGTCAGCAGATTGGCGACGTAAATCGCTCCTGCCCACCAGAGAACTTCGCCGGGATCAGACACGCCCATCTCCTGCAAATAGAGCGGCAAAAACGGAGTAACGCAACTGAGCGAGGCCATCGTCAGAAATTGCCCGGCGCACAAAATAAACAGATTCCGTCTCCACTTTTCCACCGTGCTGACACGATCCTCTCTCGCTGTCATCGGCTTTTCGCTCTCGGGCAAGCCGAGCAGAAGCCTTCGCGCGAAGAAACCTTGTAATGATAGCAGCACGTCTTGCGAATCCGGCCCGGTCGCGCTGTCGCTGCTCCAGGCTCGCTGTCGCCAAACTCGCAAAACTGCGCGAACGGATTTTGTGCTTCCCCGAACCATGGGGCAGGCGCGTGCTTGAGCAGGCAGGCAAAGTCAGCCTGGACGCGCTCCCGCAGTTCGCTTCCCGCCTCCGCTTTGATCCGCTTTTCGTACAGCGAAAACAAACGGACCGCCGTGTTTTCCCACAGCACCATGCGCGGAATGTTCGCCACGCGGGAAATCGTGTGCCACAGCGGCGCGATATGTCCGGCGAACAAGCTGCGGATGATCTGCTCCCGCCACTCGCTCCTGTCCCCGGCAGCGAACGCGCGAACGTCCGACGCGCGTACATGGAGCCGCGACAACCATGGCTCGCCCGGCTCCTTTGCCAAAACGAGCTGGCATTGCCCGATGTCCAGCGTGACTGCTTTGTTGTACACCGTCATGGCGTACAAGATGGGGGCAACGGTCAAAAACGCGTACCTTTTGGCAAACAGGGAGGCGGTCACTTTCAGCGAAGGGGCGTGCAAATAGCCGCTCATCCGCGCGAGACAGTCCGCGCACGTCTTTTCATCCAACAACTCTGTGACCGGAATCAACTCTCCCGAGCGCACGGGTACGCCATGGGTCAGGCGAAAATGCTCCGCCAAATACGCCGATTCGTCCGCTTCTAGCCAGTTTTTGTTCATCAAATGCTCTCCCTTTGCGGGCAGAGATGAGGCGGTCAGGACAACAGCGCGTCTGCAATTTCATCCACTACCCGGTTAATCGCGACAGGCCCGTAAAAGCCGATCCACATCGTCGTGTCGAACGTGCGCACATGGTTGGCTTTGACCACGCTCAGGTTTCTCCAGAGGGCGGACTCCTGGTAGGCGCTGGTCAGCGCGGCGTTCGTATCGTCCTGCAACACAAAGAGGTGGTCGGCATTCAGTTCGGTCATGGCGTCCAACTGGATGTACGAGCTGGTCCGCTTGCTGTCCATCGCCATCGGTGGCGGCGCGATGCCGAGATCGCGGTACAAAATCCGTGCCGTCCGGTGCGCCGTCGTGTGCAGCCGGATCATGTTGTCGCGCGGCCGGATCAAGGAAACCGTCTTGCCCCCCAGCTTGGCCGCAATCGCATCTTTCAGATGGACGATCTTTTGGTTGTACGCGTCAATCACGTGTTGCGCCTCCTGCTCTTTGCCGAGCATTTTTCCCAGCACAGGAAGCGTCGTCCGCCAGTCGTCGTTTCTGCCGAGCATCACCGTCGGGGCAATCGCGACCAGCTCGTCGTACAAATGCGCATGTGTATCCGTGCAGACAATCAGCTCCGGCGACAGCTCGGCAATCGCGGTCATATCCGGATGATCCTTTGTCCCCAGCCTTTTGATCGCGCTCATTTTCTCGCCCAAATATTCCGGCAATCCGGACGGGCTGGTCGTGGCAAATACGCTGCCTGCTGGCAAGTGGCCGAGTGCGTACATTTGATCGATGTACTGGTAATCGAGCACCGCAATTTTTTCGGGCAGTCGGTCCAGCTCCAGTTCGCCTCGCAGATGCCTGATGTACTTGCTTGTCGTTTTTGCCACTCCCCCCTCAGGGTCTGCCTGTTTTGCACGCTTGCTCCTGTGCGCTGCCAGAGCAGCCGAAGCAGGTGCTGTTTTTTGTTGAGAATGACTCCCATTCTCGTTGTTAATACTATACAAGGGCACGCTTTTGCCGCCAATGAACGATGGCGACAAGCCGGATGGATTTTGACGACAAAGTTCGGGTTGCCCGGCCATTTTTCTGAATTGGCTGGGGGAGATGCCGACGTATTTTTTGAACAGGCGGCTGAAGTAATAGCTGTCTGTAAAACCGACAGCCTCGGCAATGTCCATCAGCGGCACATTCAGTTTCAGCAGCAGGTCCTTGGCCTTTTCCAGCCGGACGCGGAGCAGGTATTCCATCGGCCCCACCGCAAGCGCTGCCTTGAACAGCCGTTGCAACTGCCGCTCCTGGCAGCCTACCTGGCTCGCCAGCGCATGCAGCGTCATTTTCTCGGAGAACTGCTCCTCGATCAAGCGGATTGCCTTGTCCACCAGACTCTGGACAGTCGGCTCTTCTGCCTGCTCCTGGCGCTGCTGCAGCCATTCGTACACAAACTGATGCAAGAGCGCCTTCGCGTGGAGCCTGTCCAGCATGCTCGCCTTCTGCCATTTCTCGTGCATCTGGCGGACTGTGCCAAACAGCGGCAGCGGATAGCGCGGCGTAAAGCTGTGCGCGAGTTGAAAAGGGTCTCGCTTCTGCTGCAGCCGCAACAGCTCCTCGCGGCACGGCAGAGCCAGGGTCGCCTTGTATTGCAGCAAATAGTACTCGAGTGCTTCCTGCACGTAATCAATCGCGAGTACCGTGCCTTTTCCGGCGTGGCAAACATGATAAGGGCCCGCCTGATACTGCGCTTCGTCAAGCAGCACGCAAGCCTTTCCCTGTACGGTACACAAAAATGAGCCTGCCGTAAGCTGGTGCGCGCGCAGGCTGTCGCCTGGCTGGATCACCGCACGGCGGACGTCCACTACTTTGAGAGCTGCGTGATTCCATAACAACAAATCGTCCTGAAATGACAACTCCCTTTCCCTCCTGTTCTGTGCTGTGGCGTCGTGGAATTGGATGTGGGTCTATTATAAAGATAATGATTCTCATCATCAATAAAGAATCGCCCCTAGGGACAGTTGGCGTATGCGCCTGGCGATGCGCATTAGAAAATTTGGCTGCGCCACTGGCTTGACCCAGCCTTCGTTGTCTTTCTACTGGATAAGAATCTTATCCATTCTTGTCTGTATAAAAAAACACAGCCTTTGCGATAGCTGTGCGGTGACCAAGCGTTATTTGCTCTCGACAAACGTAATTTTTTTCATCAGCCGCCGGATTGCTTTTGGCCAAAAGTAAGCGGCGGGAAACGCCAGCGAAAAAGCCATCGGCCATGCCTTGAGCCAGCGCTCGAGCAGCATGGAGTTGAAGCCGAAATTCACCAGCATCATGAAGAACGACAAAATACAGGACATGCCCAGCGCCATTAAAAACGTAAAGACAATCGCTTCGTATTTTTTCGGGATTTTCACACGCATCACCTCGCTGATTTTCCTGTTTCTTCCTATTAAAAGGCAACCGTTCTGCGCGACGGTTACCCGATTAATTATGGTAGCTCAAAGCAAAATAGCGAAGCCGTCAACGCTGCAAGTGTCGACGGGACAAGAAAAAACCTTTGCTGTATCGCAAAGGTTTTTCAGCAACGCTGCTCTTGTTATTCCCTCATCCGGCTGGCGACGGCTTCCGCCAAATCTGTCGTCAATTGCGGGACGTGTGACTTCAGGATCGAGTTCACCATGGGGGCCTTCAAGCCTTTTGCCGTAATGTCGAGAAACCCGGTCATTTTCGTGCGCTCCTCCCCCAACGCCTCTGCCCGAAAGTAGCCTTCTCCCGTAAAATTCTCGTTGATTCCGGTCAGTGTAAACTTCACTTCCGTCGGCTCGTTCCACTCGGTAATGTCCACCTGCAGGCTGATTTGCTTTTTCATAATCCCGATGTCGCCGGTAAACGTCCAGGTCACGCGCCGCTCATGGATCACTTCGTGGCTGATGTAGCCTGGCACGAGCGGAACCCAGTTCTCCAGCACGCTGACAAATTCCCAGATCGTCCCGATCGGCAGCGGCAGCTCGATATCGTGGATGCCTTGAGGCATGGTTGCTCATTCCTTTCCCCTGGTTGTTTCGGATGTCTCGTAATATGTATGGCTTTAGGGGGCAGGATATTTCGGGAAAATGTGTCGTTGTCTTTACACAAGCTGCTTCCGGTCGGGCTTGCCCAGGCCGGTGTAGGCGATGCTGTCAACGAACACAATCTCTTTTGGCAACTGATACCTGGCGACTCGCGGGCGCAGCCAGCCAGCCCAGCAAAGCTTCCTCGGTCAGCCCGGCATGGCTCGCAGGATGCACGAAATGCCCCGGGAAAGAACTTCCTTGATGGGTTTCGAGTATTCTGGGTTTCGGCGAAGCCTCTGGGAACTCATTTATGTTTGTATTCGTATCCTTCGGGTTTAAGCGTTGCACTAAGAGGTATTATCTCTCCGTTTTTTTCAGTATAAAAGTATCTTACATCGGGTTCATCAGCAAAAATAACTTCTACACTAAAAAGCGGAAGCTTCCCAAAAACGCCATCTACACTAGCTATTGTTTTCTCATCGAGATTTTTCTCCGTAATGAGATATTGGCGTACTTGATTTTCTAAGCTTAACAAAGTTCCTTGAACATATATAACTGGAGCAGCGATCAGGATTAAGATCAGGAAAACTATAATCATTGTTTTTTTGTGCATTTTCGTTATCCCCCAAAAAACTGGTTGTAAAATGATGCTTTTTTTTCCCTAAAGAGTGAAAGCGATAATGGGCGCCCTACTATCGTTAATCAACTTTATAGGAGGAATTTTATATGGCATCTGATAGACCACAATATCCTGGTACTAACACGGATATGAAGCCAGGAGACGTATTGTACTCGAAAAAAAGCATCTCGACTTTTTTTGTTGGACACGTGGCAATTGTAGGACCAGGCTACAATGTAATTCACGTTCATCCAAAGGGACCTGGGTTCGTTGACGATATCAATTACTATGTAAATCGATTTGATGACGGCGATAAGATCCAAGTTCTCCGCCCCAGGAAAGGAGCTTCTAAGGCTGCTAAATGGGCAACCAACCATATTCGTGACGTAAAGAAATATTACTTCAATATGGACTTGAACAATATCGAGCTTAGTTATTGTTCTAAGTTCATCTGGCACGCATTTTACTATGGTTATGATCTCGATATTACCGGCACGGGCCTTACCGATCGTAGTAGAGCAACTCATATTTATCCAAGCGATGTTCGAGATTCAGAGGACCTTGCATCAGTAGTAACTATCAAAGTTTATAAGTAATAAGGTTGAATAAAACCTCGCATTAGCGGGGTTTTATTCCTTGCACAGATTTCCCAACTCTGTAATTTATACTCCAAGCGAAGAAGAAATCCTCTTTTTACCATCTAAGAACAAAAAATGTATTGATTAGTTAAAATAAGTTGCTTTTTACTTTGTTCATTTACCTATAAGATGGGATGGTGAGAAGCATGAATGATGAACTACTAAAAGAAGAGTGTAGGAGAGTTATAAAAAGGATTGCTTGGCGGTTGCAGTATCAAGCAAAGAAGATTTCCGCCCGAGAGCTTCCGATCATAGAAAATATATGTGGGCAGAATCAAATATTTTCTGTAGATTCTAAGTTGTATGTAGAAGAAATGTTGAATTCCCTTCCATCCAAAGCAAGATTCATTATCGAGCAAGTAGTTATCAATGGGGTTCCAGAAGAAATAGTAGCAAAGCATTTAGGTATATCCCAACAAGGCGTAAATAAATACAAACGGAAATATTTAGGGTTGCTTCGGAAAAAAATAGAATCTGACTCTTGAGACTCCCACGTCTAAAGCCGCAAGCCTTCCACTTTACGGTGTACGGGTGGGATTCTTGAATGACTAAGCGTTCGCAGTCCATTTCTGTTTTGAACAGCCTTCAAGATGAGGGCATCTCATTGCCCCTCCTAAGACAGTGCATATAGCATCTTAGGCTGATTGACTGTTACCATCAATCACAGGTGCATATCGAATGTTCATAGCACCGACTAAATCACGATGTTTTTCGAATCCACATTTGCATTTATACTTACGGTCTTGTGCCTTATTCTTCTCAGAGCATTTAGGGCATGTCTGACTTGTGTATCCAGGATTCACATGCTCAACTCTAATACCAACTAAATTCGCTTTATATTCAATGAACTGAGACAGGCGATAAAATGACCAAGTATGCAGATTCTTTTCGTTTTTACGGCTTGTTCTTGCCGTCTTTTGATAGGGGTGAATGGCCGGAAGCGGCGAAAATCGCTTTCACCAGCGCCATGTGGTTTTGGCATAGAAAGCCGACCTTTTTGCCGCGGACAAGTCCGTATTTCTCTCTGCATGCGGATGTGTCGTTGTCTTTATACAAGCTGCTTCCGGTCGGGCTTGCCCAGGTCGGTGTAGGAGATGCTGTCAACGAACACAATCTCTTTTGGCAACTGATACCTGGCGACTCGCGGGCGCAGCCAGTCCAGCACAGCTTCCTCGGTCAGCCCGGCATAGCTCGCAGGCTGCACGAACGCTTTCAGCCTTTGCCCAAACGCTTCGTCGGGAATGCCCACCACAGCCGCGTCCTCTACGCCCGGATGCTCGGCCAAAATGCGCTCCAGCTCGATCGGATACACATTTTCTCCGCCGGATACGACCATGTCGTCTGTCCTTCCGCATAAAAAATAATACCCGTGCTCATCCCGATAGCCCAGATCCCCTGTCTCGACCCATCCGGTCCGGGTGGAAAAAAGCGCTCTCCGCCTTCGCACGCAAAGCTGCCCGATCTCGCCTGCCGCGAGCTTTTGCCTGTCCCTTCCCCGTACGTGCAAGCCGACACCGCCAATTTTTTTGCCAATCGTGTGCGGTGCAGCCGCCAGGTCTTGCGGAGTTGCGACGGCACAAAGGCCCGCTTCGGAAGTGCCGTACAGGTTGAACAAGACCGCTCCCAATTGGCCGGACACTTCGGCGGCAAGTGCGGGCGTTAGCGGCGCGCCGCCAGAAGCGATGCAAGCGAGAGACTGCAAGGCGCTCGCGTTGTGCCGCAGCATTTTTCTCAGCATGAGCGGAACGACCGTCACGGCGTCGACCTTGTGCTTTTCGATCAGCGCACAGGCGTTGGCGGCGTCGAAGCCGGGCGTTATCACGACTTTTTTGCCCAGCGCAAGGAACAAGAGCAAGATCGCCAGCCCGTATCCGTGGCAGATGGGCGTAGCCACATAGGCAGTATGGCAGCGCAGCAGCCGAAGCCGCGTCAGCAGCGCCAAAAACGGCGGCAAATAGTGGAACAGCGACGGCTTGTGCGCGACTTTTTTCGGCTGCCCCGTCGTCCCTCCTGTCAACAGCATGATGTGCCCGGCAGATGCCCGCTTTGGCGATTTTGGGGTGGCGGCAGCCGTTTCATGCCACTCGTGCAGCAGCCGATTGATGGCGGGCAACTGGTCGTAGTAGCTGTGCAGCCGCACGGTCCTGTGCGCCGCCTGCTCAATGCGGGCCGTCCCGTTGGCGTCGTGGACGAGCAGGTCGAGCTTCGTCTCGTCCAGCAGTTGCGCGAGCTGCCTTGCGCTCATCTCCGGATTGAGCAAATAAATGTCGCACCCCGTGCCGGAAGCGGCGAAAATCGCTTTCACCAGCGCCATGTGGTTTTGGCATAACAATCCGACCTTTTTGCCGCGGGCAAGCCCGTATTTCTCCCTGAACGCCCAGGCGAGGCGTTCGGAGTCGCACCACAACTGCCGAAAGCTGACGGCTTCCCGTTCGTCGGCCAGGGCGATCTTTTGGCCGTACGTGCGCTGCGCGACCTGCAACAGCGTCATCAGGTTGGTTCCGTATCGGCAGATGGCGGCGAGCAGCCTGCCGATTCCTGCTGGCGTCAACAGCTTCATTTTGTACAGCGTCGCAAGCAAAAACACGATCCGCACCGTCATCCCCCCTTTTTTCGCAGCCAGCGCGGAGTGAGGCGCTCCAACAGTCCTCTGCCCAACACCGAGGCCAGCTCCCCGAACAAAAGCCACCACGGCCGCCAGCTTTTTCGTCTCGTGCACATGGATTTGGCGATGACCCGGGCGGCGTGCTCCGCGCTCATGGCGGGCATGCTGCGGTAGGCGGCAGTCGGCGCGATCATCGGCGTTTTTACCAGCGGAAAATAAATCGCAGTCGTGGCGATTCCTCGCGCGTTCCACTCCGGTGCCGCCGAGCGAAACCAAGTGTCAAAAGCTGCCTTCGAAGCTTGGTACGCCGCCCAGTACGGCAGCGGAATCAGCGACGTGTTGATCGTCGAGATATGGATGATTTGTCCGTTGCTTCGGGCAAGCTGCGGCAGAAGAGACAGCAGCAGCCTGACCGGGGCGAAGTAATTGATCGCCATCGTGCGCGTAAAATCGTGGTGGCGGTCGAGCGAGTCCATGATCGAACGCCTGATGGACAAGCCCGCGTTGCTGACCACGATATTTATCGTGTCAGCCTGCTCGCACACCCAGGCGAGAAACGACTCCAGTTCAAGCGGCTCGCGCAAATCCGCCCCGAAAACGCTGACTGCAGCCGTTCCGTGCTGCTCGATTTCCCGCTTGAGCTGGCGAAGCTTTTCCTCTCTTCTCGCCACCAGAAGCAACTGCACCTCGCAACGCCCCAACAAATATGCGAGCTGCTCGCCAATCCCGGAGCTTGCCCCTGTAATGAGGATCGTCTTGCCTGCAAGCGAGCGTGCCAGCCTTTTTTCGTCCAGGACGGCTAGCCAAAACAGCAGTTTTTCCAAAAGACTGTACGTATGCATCGGCATGACCCTTTTTTGGCAAGTAGTAGATTTCTCCTTATTTTCCTCGACTCTGCCCCGGGAAACAAGAACATGCAAACCTATGACCTGAACAACCATTTGGAGTCGGCACCTAAGCACATCGGGGCGCTGATGGGATTTGAGCGGACAAAAGTCTTGCAGTTGCAGTTGCGCGCCGGAGCGTTCGTCCCGGAACACGATACGGATGCAGACGTGCTCATTATCGTGCAAAAGGGCACAGCCGTGTTCGACTTTTCCGGCAAACAGGTGGAGCTGACTCCGCAGACGCTTTTGCACATGCTCCCTCTGGAAAAGCATAGCGTGCGCGCTCTGGACGAAGATGTAGAGATGGTAGTCATCCGGATTGAACGCTAGTCATAAAAGCGCCATGCCAGCGGCGGAGCTTGCCGCAACCCGTGTAAGTTCCACCCGCCGCCAAGCCACGCCTGGACGAAGCCGGTCTCGTGTTTCTGCGATACCGGCTTTCCATCGTACATTCCCTCTCGCTTTTTCTCCTTGCCCACTCTCCCCGCCTGCGAAAAAGGCGCGAAAACAAGAAACCGAACCTCTCCCTCAATCGTCTCTCTATTACTATACAAAATCTGACAATGAGATCGAGGTGCAGGCAATCATGGAATCTATCTCTATCGTCCTTTACCGTCCCGAGCTGGCCGCGGCCGTCGCGGACATGTGGAACGCCAGTCGGGACAGTTGGGGAGGCGGAAATTCAATCACGACAGCGGAACAGATCAGACAGGAGGAAGCTCACTCCGATGCGCTCGCTGTCTACCTGGCGATGGACGGCGAAACCGTCGTGGGCTATTGCAGCCTCGCCGAGTACCGCGAAGATACCGGCGCCCTCTACATCCCCCTGCTCAACGTCCGGCCGGAATACCATGGCAAAAAGGTAGGACGCATGCTGCTTGCCCGCGCACTGGACAAGACCGTCGAACTCGGCTGGCCGCGGCTTGATCTCTACACATGGGCGGGCAACACGAAGGCTGTCCCCCTGTATAAAAAGTTCGGTTTTTTCTGGGAAGACCGCGACGATAGCACGCATTTGATGAACATGATGCCCACTGTGCTGCGGACGGAAGCCATCGCGCACTACTTCGAGGAACTCGACTGGTATCGGGACTCTGCCCGGGAGATTGTGGTCGAGCCGGACGGTCGGAAAGAAAACGGCTTCGACTACTTCACCTACTCCTGGACGAAAGGCGAAAAAAGCCTGCGCGTAGAGTTTGAACGGCGCGGGCGCGGCATGCGGCTGATCGAAACGGAAGATTACTTGCTCGCTGCCGAGGTGGAGCAACTGGAGCTGGTCTTCGGTCGCACGTACCAGATTCACTATCGGATCGTCAACAAATCAGGCAAGCCGTTGCAGCTATCTTTGACAGGAGAGTCTGACGAAAACATCCGCTTTGACTATCGCCAAGAACTGGAAGTGACGGGCGAGACGACGCTGTCCGCCAGCTTTTTTGTCGGAGAGATTACAGAGGAGCAAAGCGTCTGGCGCACGCATCCGCGAGTCTGCACACACGTCCTGATTAACGGCAGGCGCGCCTTGTTCCAGGTCGGAATCTTGCCCAAGTTTCCCGCTTCCCTCTCCCTGCACGTCCCCGGCTTGTCCTATCCTGGACAGACCGCACCGTTTTATCTCGATGTGGAAAACAACTTTGCCGAAGAAGCGCAGTTTTCGTTCACGCTTCCGGAAGCGCCGTTTTTGCGCTTCCATGAACAGCAATTCACGCTGACGCTGGCAGGCAAGGAGCGCACCTCGCTGCCGCTTGCGGCCGATTTGCTGCAACACGGCTTTTACGAAGCGGACGTTCGTGTACAGGCGCAGCTTGCAGACGGCAGTACAGTCTCGTTTGTGAAAAAGCTCGGGGCTGCCTTCACTGGCCTTGGCGCCATGCTCGCGGGCGAGACGGAGCAAACCTGGCAAGTGCACCACGGCCGCCACTCGCTGTTTTTGACCAAGGACGACAACGAGCTGACCATCGTCGGCGCAAATGGCGGCGAACCGAGCTACATCGCCTATCCGAAGCTTGGCAAGCCGTATTCCAGCGAGTTTTCCAAAAAGCGCGCCGAGCAGGTCGAGTTTGTCGCGGAAAAAGGAGCGATCGGGATTCACGCCACGTATCACTCCGGCAGTTACCCCGGACTTGTCCTGGTGGAAAAGACGCTGCTGTTCGGAGACGGCTCCGTCGAACACTTGCTGGAACTGGAAAACCGCTCTGCCGAAAAAATGGCGGCGGAGCTGTGGCTGATCCAAGGCTTTTCCCATACGCTGCACCGCCCCGTTTTGCCGTATCAAGGCCGCTATGTCGAAGTGCCTTCCTCCTACGGCAGCGATTTGGACTACTGGGACGGCAAGCTCGTCAGCGAAAACTGGCTGTTTTCGCGGGAGGAAGCAGTTCCGTGGGGCATGTGCTGGCCGAAGGAGTACCGGATTGACTTCCAGGTCCGGCAGCTCACGCTGGAGACGTGCCTTGGCAGCCTGGAGCCGCACGACAAAAAGAAGTTCGGCCCGATCCACATGACGCACGGTGCGTATGCGGACTGGAAAGACTTCCGCGCCTTTGCGCAAAAAGAAGCTTTGCCATCAGCAAACTTGTCCCTGACGCCACATCTGGAGCTTGTCGCCAACGATCACAACCCGTTTGTCGCAGGAAAAGAAGTGCAGGTACAGGTCAAAGAATACAAACAGCAATATTTGGAGGGCGAGCTGACTGCCTCGCTGCAAAGCGCGCCTGCCGGAAAACAGGCCCACCGCTACACGGAAGAGGCGGAAGCGACAGAATCGCGCTTTTCGCTCGCTGCGCCGACAGGCTCGCCTGACCTCGTGCGCGTAGACGGACGCTTCGCCACCCACGACGCTCGCTTGCAGAGCGCGATCTTCCCCATCGGACAAGGCGAGATTGCCCAGGAGACGACCGAGGAAGCGGGACAACAGGTGTACGTCGCGGACAACGGCTTTATCCGCATCAAAGCCGCCCCGGACTTCGCTCCGGCGCTCTATTCGCTCACCGCCGGAGGGCAGGAGTGGCTGGCCAGCTCCTTCCCCGAGCGCCAGCCGAAGTCGTGGTGGAATCCGTGGACAGGCGGCATCAGCAACCACGTCGAGGAGCTGAGTGCGTTTTCGCTGGTCAAGGAAGAGCGGTCCGCTTGCTTCGCCCAACTGACCGACAACAAGCAAAACGTCTGGCAAGGGATCAAACTGAGCTACCACGTAAAAAAGCAGGAAAAATATCGAGGCCTCACCTGCCATCAATATTTCCTGCTCATGCCTGGCGTCCCGCTGCTCTGCCATACTATCGAGATCGTGCAGCATACGGGGACGTACTTTGCGAACAAAGATTGGACGACAGAAATCTTTTTGCAAACCGAAACTGCTACAGGCCCACTGTGGCTGAACACGGCAGGAAAGCATGGCGAGAAGCTGCACTACAAGCTGGGCCAAGGGGAACTGTTCGCCTACGAAGCGTCAGACTATACGTTTGGCAGCCCGTCGCGCAAGGAAAAGCTGCAAATCGTCACGGACCTGGAGACGGCAGACATCGACCTCTACGCCAACAAAGAAATCGCCCTCGCCTCCCTCTCGCGCGAGCTGAACCTGCCGCACGACCGCATAGCCTTTACCGCCCCTGTCTTTTTCCTGTTTGCGGACGAGCCGCTGCCAGCCGATTCGCTGTCGGCCTTGCGCGCCATCCGGTTTGCCAGCGAAACCGAAGGGAGGATTTCACGATGAAAATTATTGATGCCCACATGCATCTGTCCCACATCGAAGAATTCAAGCGCACAGCGGCCGAAAAGTCGTTCGTCGACTACTCCGTCCAGGGCATTTTGCAGGAATACGCGGAAAACGGCGTCGTGCTCGGCATCGGCATGGGCCTGACCGAGACGCAAAAGAACGGCTTTCCCGACCCGGAGGCGGCAACACCAATGGGCCTCGACCTGACAGACGAGCTGCCGCCACAGCTCGTCTACTGCCTCGGGATCAATCCGTACCATCTGGACGAGGCGGCAGTCGCCCGCCTGGAAGCCGAACTGCAAAAGCCGCAGGCCGTCGGCTTGAAAATCTATTTGGGCTACTATCCATTCTACGCTTACGACAGCGTCTACGATCCGGTCTACGCGCTTGCGGCCAAATACGGGGTACCGGTTGTTTTTCATACGGGCGATACGTACTCGGAGCGCGGCCTGCTCAAATACTCCCACCCGCTCACGCTCGACGAAGTAGCCGTGAAGCATCGGGACGTGAACTTCTTGATGGCGCATTTCGGCGATCCTTGGGTGCTGGATGGCGCAGAAGTCGTGTACAAAAACCGCAACATGTTTGCCGACCTCTCCGGCCTGATGGTCGGTGACGCCGCCAACTGCCGCAGACTGGCCGAGTCGCCGCTGTTCTTCGCCCACCTGCGCCACGCGATCACCTACTGCGACCATTACGAAAAGTTCCTGTTCGGCACCGACTGGCCGCTCGCGCCCGTGAAGTCGTACATCCAGTTCGTGCAGGAGCTGATCCCGGCGGAGTATCATGAGGATGTGTTTTATAAGACGGCGTTGAAGGTGTTTCCGAAAATCAGGACGATTGTTGAGTAAACTGGAAGGTTGATAGTTGGAATAACTACAAGCCCCATGCTGTGTCACGTGGCAGTTTGCCCGTGAGCCCGTGGGGTTTTTACTGTCAACTTGGCGGAAAAACGGTTTACATACTTCCATCCCGCACAGGTCGCCAAACAAAAAGAAAAACGCTTGGGATTGAACGGTTCCCTAAGCGTTTTCGTATTTTTAGCGCGTCTCTCCTGGCCTGTCTGTATTTTTTATAAGCGGTTATTGCTTGCCCAAAAAACCTTCCTTAAAAATGTTCAGCAAGTACTCCAACGTAATCGGGTCACTGTAGGTAGATGCCTCCGTGTCGATGACGATCACGTGGTTGTTTTTCACAGCAGGAATCTTTTTCCACGTCTCGGAGTTCAGGAACGCATTTTCGCCGCCTTTGCGCTGGCTGAGTACGATGTAGTCTCCGGCATACTCCGGAATCACTTCCAGGGAAAGCATGTAGTAGCCCGGGCCGAGGGCGTCCTTCTTCACTCTTTCCGGCATGGCGAGGCCCATTGCCTGGTACAGAATCTCGGTTCCGCGAGCCCAGTTGTTTCCGAAGACATAAAAGTCTTTTGCGTCGTGCTCAAAGACGGACACGGTTTTGTCCTTGCCGATTTTCGCCTTGATTTCTTCGCCGGCCGCTTGCGCGCGCTTCGTGAAATCGTCAATCCACGCTTGCGCTTCCTGTTCCTTGTTCAGCAACTTGCCGATCTCGCGCTGCTGCGCCAAATAGTCCAGCTTGCCCCACGTATAGACGACCGTTGGCGCGATCTCCTTCAATTTATCCAAGTTTTTCATCCACGACCCGGCAATAATCAGGTCAGGCTGGAGGGCGAGAATTTTTTCCATCGTTTCATCGGATACCGTTTCGACATCTTTTACCTTATCCGCGAACAACGGGTTCTTTTTCGTCCATTCGTCGACCCCGACCAGTGTTCCGCCCAAAGCAAGAACGTTCGGCGCATTGGTCAAACCGACAATTCGCTTAGGACTCGCAGGAACCTCGATCGGTCCGTTCTCCGACTGGTACGTAATCGTCTCCGGCTTCGCTTCGGCTTCCGGTTTTGCTTCTGTTGTCGCTTCCTGCTTTGCTGCGTTGCCACCAGCAGCGTTCTCCGTTGGCACCGATGCATTGCCGCAGGCGCTCAGCAGCAGTACGAGCGACATCATGATAGAGGTGAGCCACTTTTTCATGTTGCATTCTCCTTTTTAACAGATGAAAACCAACAATTGATAATGATAATCATTTCCGAACCATTACATACTATAAACAGTTCTCTATTCCCTGTCAATATGGAGCAAGACTCGATCTGACAACTCGGCAAGCTTGATTTTGTCAGCGTTTGCAGATTGCGGCAGCAGCCAATCCGCGAGCGCTGCCCGTCTGTCGGACGAAGCATTGCATTGCATTGCTTTCCTTGCCTGCACGCGGCCATGGCGTCCGAATCATTTTCCCACAAAAAAACGGCCATTCAGCCGTTTTATCCGCCTTCCTGACCGTGCTGCACTGTACTGACGACATTGCCTTTTTTATGCCCTTGTTCTACGTACCAATGGGCTTCCGGAACCTGTGCCAACGGATAGCGCCTGTCGATCACCGCTTGGAACTGCCCTGACGCCATCAGCTCCGCGAGAAATTGCAAGTCTTCCGCCCGCTCTTTTGCCACCCCTTGCCCATCTACGGTGATGAACTTGCCGTTTGGCGCGAGCGCCTGCTGGCAACGGGCTTTCGAGCTTTTTCCGACGGCGTCGAAAATGAGATCGTACTGCTTGCCTGTACGCGCGAAATCTTCTTTTGTATAATCAATCGCTTCATCGGCCCCGAGCGACTTGACCAGCGCAAAATTGACGCCGCTGCACACCGCGGTCACGTTCGCCCCGAAGTATTTGGCAAGCTGCACGGCCGCCGTCCCTACCGCCCCGGACGCTCCGTAAACGAGGACGCGTTGCCCGCGCTGCAGCTTTCCTTTGCGAAAAAAATGCAGGGCTGTCGTCCCCCCAAAAGGCACAGCGGCGGCCTCTTCGAAGGCTACATTCCCGGGCATGTGCGCGATCACGGCGTCTTCTCGCAGACAGACGTACTCGACATGTGCGCCAAAGCGCATCCCGCTCAGCGCGTACACCCGCTCCCCCGGCTTGAAGCGCTTGACCTGATCGCCGACCGCTTCCACTTCTCCGGCCAGCTCGACACCCAAAATCGGTTGTCGAGGCTTCGTCCAGCCCAAAAACAGGCGCATCGGCAACCAGTACAACAGCGGACTGCGAAAAGCCCGCCCCCTGCAATCTCCGGACGTAACTGTCGTCGCATGAATTTTGACCAGCACTTCCTTGTCTTTTGGAACAGGCTTCGCTACTTCCTGCAACACGAGGACATCCGGCGATCCGTATTTGGGGCAGACAATAGCTCTCATGGGCTTCCTCCTGTATTTTCATTTGCCGTGAGTCGGCGCAAAACAGCTACTCTCCTTCATCGAGCGACAGCCAGGCCGCAGGCTCGGAACTGCCCGCGAGCCACTCGCTGACAAGCGTTGTTTTCCCGTAGCCTGCGGAAACAGAAACAAGCATCAGCCCGCCGAGGCAGAAGCAGACGTCACCTTCGTCCAGCCGCGCAATCAGGCACAGACGATGGACTGTTTTGGCCGAGGCTTAGGGACGTGCAGTTTCGCAAGCAGGACGTCTGTTCCTAATCCCACCAAAAATACCACACATCCTGTTTCAGCAAAGAATCGGCGTAATGGCCGAGTGTCGGCTGGTCCTCCAGGACGTACTGGCAAAAAATGAAGTGCTCTTTTGCCAGTTGCAGCGCTTCTTCTGCCGTTTGCGGCCGTCTGCTTGCCTGCAGTACCCACGTATCGCCTGTCACCGCGAGAATGTTTGCGCCGTACTGCTGCTGAAAATGCCGGAAGATCACGGACTGGTAAACAGGCAGCGGACATTCGTTGTAGCCGCCCATCGGCACCCACAAAGGCGCCTCGTATCCGCGCTCAGACTGTGCACGTCCGCAAGCTGCTGCTCTACGAAGGCAGGCAGCGATTCTGCTTCGTCACATGCCTCCTCCATCATTTCCAGCAAGTTGTAGCAGGGCAAAACGAGAATGCTGTGCTGTCCCGCTGGCAGCGCTACATCCTCCGCAGCCACCACTTCGGTTTCGCACCCTTCCAAATATTGGACCAACTCTTCAATCACGATCGACACCTCTTTTTCTTTTGGCACGCCTGAAGCGCTTTGTCTGTTTCACCCTGATTTCCTTGGAAAAATAATCCACACACGTTTATCGTACACTATCTTTGCTTGAGAAAGTAGAACGATCCGCAAGAATCTTGGGCCACGCCAATCCTTTTGCCAAGCGCTGATCGCAACACGGCTGCAGCAAAAAAGCTTCCCTCGCAACTAGGAGGGAAGCTTCTTCGCCATACGATTATTTTTTACGACAGCTTTACGAGGCTGTAGTTTTTCTTGCCTTTACGGATAATGATGAAACGCCCGCCAATCGCCAGGTCAGCCGTTACTTCCAGATCCAGCTCGCTCACCCGCTCGCCGTTCATGGAAATCGCGCCTTTCGTAATGTCCTCGCGCGCCTGGCGCTTGGATGGCTCGATGCCCAGCTCGACGAGCCAGTCCACGATGTTTTTCGCTTCCTTCGTCGCCTCGTAGGTCGGCATTTCCTTGAAGCCTTGCTCGATCTCATCGGCGGTAAGCGATTTGATATCGCCCGTGAACAGGGCGGCTGTAATGCGTTTGGCCTGCTCCAGCAACTCTTCGCCGTGCACGAATCGCGTCATTTCCTCTGCGAGCATTTTTTGCGCTTCGCGTTTATGCGGCTCCGTCTCGACTTTTACCGCCAGCTCGTCGATTTGCTCTTTGGAGAGGAACGTAAAGTATTTCAAGTATTTCACGACGTCGCGATCGTCGGTGTTCGCCCAGAACTGGTAAAATTCGAACGGCGTCGTTTTGTTCGGATCGAGCCAGACGGCACCGCCCGCTGTTTTCCCGAACTTCGTCCCGTCCGCTTTCAGCATGAGCGGGATTGTCAGGCCAAACGCTTTCGCCTCAGGCCCTTCTTTTTTGCGGATCAGATCGAGACCGCTCGTAATGTTGCCCCATTGGTCGGAGCCGCCGATTTGCAACTGGACGTCCTCGTGTCTGTACAGGTGCAGGAAGTCGAGCGACTGAAGGATTTGGTAGGAAAACTCGGTAAAGGAAATGCCGCTCTCCAGTCTGCTTGCCACGACATCCTTGGCGAGCATCGCGTTGATGCTGAAGTTTTTCCCGTAATCGCGCAAAAATTCGATCACGTTGATTTTATGCGTCCAGTCGTAGTTGTTAACCAGGCGAATCTGGTTGTCGCCTTCTGTGATGAACAGCTTTTTCATTTGTGCGGTGAGGGCATCCACATTCGCCTGCACCTGCTCCAGCGTTTGCAGCGAGCGCTCGGACTGGCGGCCGCTCGGATCGCCAATCGTCCCTGTCGCGCCCCCGATCAAAATAACCGGACGATGGCCCGCAAGCTGGAAACGTTTCAGCATGATAAAAGGAATCAGGTGCCCGATGTGCATGCTGTCTCCCGTCGGGTCCACGCCACAGTACAACGAGATCGATTTTTGCTCAGTCAATTCACGAAGCCCTTCGGCGTCTGTTTGTTGGTTAATGGCGCCGCGCCATTCGAGTTCATCAATAATGTTCACAGCCAATTCACTCCCTTAGGTTCGTAGATCTCCTATACCGAATCACCGTTGTGCGTGACAACAAAAAATCGCCCCTTGTCTATTGTAGACACAGGGACGATTGTATAACCGTGTTACCACCCAGATTGCACCAATGGTCACCCCATCTTCCGGATGCCATTCATGCCACTCTCGGCGAGATATCGTTCGCCATTCCGCTCAGCATTACCCGAGATACTCCAGAGTTGTAATTCGCGGGCTTAGTGTGTACCGGGTTCCATCCACCCCCGGCTTTCTAGGACAGGGACCAAGCTGCTACTGGGCTCTTTCAACGTATGTCGCATATAAGATTACAGACAGTATAGTGAATTGGAAGGGCGGTGTCAACTGGCAGTTTGCCCTCGCAGCCCCTGCTGTTCTGTCGGCAGGAAAAAATGTGGTTGCCGTTGTTTGACTCATAGATGAAATCTTTCAAGCTTTTGCTTGTGTACACGGAAAAATCGCCCGCGATAGCAAGCTTTGCCTTGTACGTGACGAACTTTTGCAGAATTTCTCCTTCGACTACCATCGCAAAATACGGCCCGGATCGTCTTGCGGCAAACAAAAAATCGCTCTCTCGCAATATTCGCAGAACGACCAAGTAATTTCCATTCCCACTTGCAACTCTTCCCCAATAAATCGCCGGAAGCATATTTATTTCATCTTTATTTACGTGTATGATAATAGGAAAAAAGAAAGAGGCTGTTTTATGGATTCAACCTATGCATCCAGATCTGCATCCAAAACAAAAATGCTCATCATTCATGCTCTTTTTATCGCTTTTACCCTTGCAGCCACCATGTTCATCAACATCCGTCTCCCGTTCATAGGCAACGGTGGCCTGATTCACCTTGGTAACGTGCCTCTGTTCATTGCCGCTTTCGTGTACGGCAGAAAAGCAGGAGCGATTGCAGGTGCCTTCGGGATGGGCCTGTTCGATCTGATTTCCGGCTGGACGGTATGGGCACCGTTTACCTTCGTCATTGTCGGGGCCATGGGCTATGTCGCTGGTCTCATCGCGGAAAGAATGCCGGGCAAACGCGTCCTTGCCTATTCTCTCGCTATCGCTTGCGCCCTGCTGATTAAAATCGTGGGCTACTACTTCGCGGAAGTGATTCTGTACAGCAACTGGATTCTGCCGTTTGGCTCGATTCCGGGGAACTTCCTCCAGGTCGTCGTTGCTGGAATCATCGTGCTGCCGCTGGTAGGACGCCTGAAAAAAATTGTCGGGCAAGGATAAGGGAGAACCATGCTTTTTTGCACAGTTTGCGCAGAAGTGCTACGTATGACGCACTTCGGCAGGCTGTAACGATCAAAATCGCTCAGGAGATGCTGATTCCTGGGCGATTTTTTTCGCTTGCACTTTATCACTTTATATAGAAAAGTGTGCTATACAAGGATCACTGAGGCGTGTATTTTGCAAGTCAAAAATGCAGATTACAGCTATTTGGGATCGACATTTGCACCATTCCTACATCGTCAACATTAGGGGGAATAGTTTCCGACTTCGTGTAAAGATGAGGACTGGGGCCTACACCCCTCCCTCTACCACCTAACCAACAGCAGAATCGCCAGGTGGGGCAATTCCAAACTGGCGAGAGTAGGGCAAAAATATAGTCGGGGTTGACACAACTATTCAACTAATGTCGGAGCTTCCTTTTAATCTTTAAACTCCTCCCACTATCATTAGCGTTGCATAAAAAATGAATCCATCTATTGTCAAATTATTCTGAATGACATTTTCAACTTCACAACCAA